>DATHGW010000334.1:0-5251 GCA_035317445.1 Puia sp. | reverse complement strand
TCATGGTGGAAAGAGATAAGTTGCTTCGAAGCCTCGGACTGCAAACCATTCGGGAACGGGCACAATGGTTGTCGAGGGTGGATGCACTGAAGGATGAATGGATCATGGAAAGAAAAGTACAGCTCCTCATCGATCAGGGCGAAATTCAACAGGCTAAGGAATTGCTTTTGTCAGTTCCCTTCCAAAAAGTACATCAAACCTATACGCGCACGGGGCTGTGGAAACAGATCAGCGAGAAACTGAATATTCCTTTTCTTCCGGTTCCATTGACACTGGGGGAAGACAGGTTGGCCAATTTCGGAGCATACAGAGAATATGAATAACCGTTAGGCGATCGTATTCCTGACGGCAGGAATTTCGATGGTTGCCCTGATCTTATGCAACGAGGGCCGTATCAACAGCAACGCAGGCAATGTGATCATCAGGGAGCCATTGATCACCATAACGGTGTGTATGCCAAATTTATCGGCTGCCATGCCCACCAGCCAGGCGGCGACGGGCTGTAATCCATAAATGATCATCATAAAAGTGCTCAGTATACGGGCGCGCAGATGGACCGGCGTGAGTTCCTGGGCCAGACCAATAGAGAGCGTGAGTACATTCGCGGCACCCAGGCTGGCCATAAACTGACAGAGCATGGCCAGCGGAAGCGTAGAGCACAAGGAGAACAATACATACCAGCATCCTGCCCACATCACGGCGCCACCAATGGCCAGGCATGACCGTTTGATTTGCTGAACAAAAGGCAGCACCAGTACAATGCCCACCAGTGCGCCCGCGCCCGCTGAGCCGATCAATTGTCCCAGGGTTCGGGCATTGCCTTTTAATACGATGGAAGAGAATGCGGGCAATAACTGCACGATGGACATTCCGAAAAAAGCCTGGACGGCTGAAAAGAGAATAATGAACCGGAGCAATTTCTGCTGATGAAAAAATTTCAGTCCCTGCCTGAACCGACTGAGGCCGCCACCCGTTTCTTTTTTTTCTTTTATACCGGACCAGATCATGAATATACAGACGACGGACACCATGATGCTGATGCCATTCAGCCAGAATGCCGGTGCAAGACCAACCGATGCAATCAGCCATCCTGCCAACGCTGGTCCTGCCAGGCGCGTGAGTTGGTTGATGGTATTGTTCAGGGCAATAGCTTTCCTGATATTGCCGGGGCCTGCAATGTCTCCAATAAATGCCTGCTCTGCAGTAACATTAAAAGCGGTAACTGTACCCAGTAAAAATGCCAGGATATAGACGTGTATAAGGACCAGCCGGTCGGTCTGGATGAGCAGCGCCAATATGAAAGCGAGCAGCATTGCCAATACCTGCGTAAGCAGGAGTATCTTCCTCCTGTCAAATCGGTCCGAAAAAACACCTACCCATGGTCCAAAAAGAAAAAAAGGGATCTGCGTTAAAAAAGCCACGATGCCAAGTGCTGTCGCTTTGTGTGTCAGTTGCCATACTACCCAGGCCTGCGCGGTTTGTTGCATCCAGTCACCCAGCAGACTGATCACCTGGCCGGTCATATAAATACGAATGCCTCTTATCCTGAGGGTAGAGAAATTCTCTCCGATCAGCCTGATCTTACCCATGATATTTTTCCCGGCAGCCGGTCTCATCTATACCTGTAAAATTGGGACCGAAGATAAACAGAGATTACCTGGTATTGACATGCCGCTTAACGGCCAGCCAGGTGCGCCCTTAACATCCAGGCCATTTTCTCGTGGGTTTCGAGGAGTCCCGTGACAAAATCTGCCGTGCCTGCGTCATTCAATTCATCCGTGAGTTGATTGATATAGCCACGGAGTGTAACGCTCAAATCCTGGTGGTCTTCAAGCAGCGATGTGATGAAACCTGCACTGTTATTCGGTTGCCTGGATTGCTCCGTAAGATGGGTCAGTTCCAGGAATGAGGCGAGTGTTGCGGGCGCATAATGACCGAGGGTCCTGATCCTTTCTGCCACGGTATCCACCAGCTCGGCCAGCTCCTGATACTGTTTTTCAAAAAAGAGGTGCTTGCTATGGAAATCCATGCCCTCTACATTCCAATGAGCGTTCAATGTTTTCACGTATAAAACGAATTCATCGGCCAGCACGTTGCAAAGCAATTTTGCAACAGAATCGATTTCTTTTGGTTTAATACCTATTTCCGCTTGCATAAAAAAAGTTTTGAGTAAAATTAGTTTTTATTGGCCGAAAAAAATAAAGTAGCTGACCTGTACGGGTAAGACCAATTTGCGGGAACGATCATGCCCGCCGGATGTCTAAATCAGCGGTTCGACATGACGAAAATCATGGTACCATCGTCTTGAAATCATGAATATAACGGCTCTTATGTGTTTAATTTGAGTTATACCTTTAAATCGAACCAAATGAGAAATAGCCGTTTTTATCTCGCCAAATACTTTTCGGTAAATGATGTGCAGAAACGCTTCTCCTGGCTCTTTCCTTATTTAATGTTGAATTTCTTTAAAAACCGACATGACGGCAATGCCATTAGTGGCCAAAGTGTAATGTATCGCCCCGATGTCAAAATAGAAGAAATGAAATTGAAATTTAGTGATGGAGAATTTGAAATCAGCGATTCCATGACCGTTGCTGAGCTGGAAAACAAATTATATGACCAGTTTGGTTTATCCGCGCAGGTGTCCAGGAAAGCTGGTAACCTTTGGTTCGAAACTTCCGGGACCAATAACTGGACATTAAAGGCACAAAATGATCATGGACGGGAGATATCTCCTCAACAACCGAAAAACCCCGAAAACTTCATTGAAATTCCTTACGCAGGCTGATTTGCATGCTCTTCATTAAAAATTACCGCTCACACTATTTATGTGTTAATTATCCCTTTCGCGCTTTCGGCTTTTGCCCTAAAAGATATCTTTGCGCCGGTTGACCAGAAATTATTTTCCAGACCTAACATGCAGAACCTTAATGAGACGATTAACCATAACTATTTTTTTTAGCTGCCTCTTATTTTTTGCACATGCTCAGGATCCGACTTCGAAAATAACCGTGAAAGGATCTGTTACGGATTCCCTCTCCGGTAAACCGCTCGCCTACGTAACGGTTGTTTTGCAGGACAATAAAACCCAGCTTGCCGTAAAATCCGCGCTATCGTCAGATGACGGGCATTTCACCATGTCGGGTTCGGGTGAAAAAACATATAACCTGGTATTGGCATTTATCGGTTACACGAATAAAAACATCGCCATTCCAAAAGGCCAGCCCCTTGTCGATATAGGCAATATCCTGCTGGCCCCATCGGGGAAACAGTTGAAAGATGTAACGGTTACGGCCACCCGGCCGGTGATGAAGAGGGAAATCGACGGCATCAGCTACGACGTGACCGCCGATCCCGAAAGTGTGGCGCTGTCTGCATTGGATATCATGCGAAAAGTGCCTTTGTTATCGGTTGACGCATCGGATAACATCAAACTGAAAGGAAGCGGCAACTACAAAATATTGCTTAACGGCAAGGAATCGGCGCTGATCGCTAAAAATCCTTCCGATGTGCTGCGGGCCATGCCGGCAACGAATATTGAAAAAATCGAAGTGATCACCACGCCCCCGGCCAAATATGATGCGGAAGGACTGGCCGGCATCATCAACATTATAACGAAAAAAAATGTTGACCAGGGATATAATATTGGCGTGAATGGCCGGTACAATTCGGTTTGGGGGCCCGGCGTCAACCTCAACGGCACTTTCAAACAGGGCAAATTTGGATTGTCGGGTTATATGGGTTACAATTCTTTTGCTCAACAAACCACTGCTTTTGGAAACACGCAGACTTTCTTCGCCGATAATACGGTGTTGACACAGGATGGTACAAATAAATTCAATGGCCAGCGCCATTACGGCGATCTTGAATTAAGCTATGAATTAGACAGCCTGAACCTCCTGACCGGCTCCGTAGAATTATTTCAGGGCGTCAATTACCAAAACAATAGCCAGCTTTCCCAAACCTCTGATCAGTACAAGATAGTTCAGCAAAAATATGCGGTAACAAGTAGCGGGAATAACAGTTTCGGGGGCTATGGAGCGGCTTTTAATTACCAGCGGGGATTTAAAAAAGATAAGAACAGGTTGCTGACCTTATCCTACAAATACAATTATTCCCCGTCAAGACAATACAACAACAATACTTTTAACGACAAGTTGAATTTTAGTTCCCCCAATTACGAGCAATACAATGACGCCGGCAATAAGGAACAAACCATCCAATTGGATTATGTGCATCCATTCAGGAAATTAACTCTCGAAGCTGGTGGAAAAGCAATCATCAGGACAAATTTCAGCAATTTTCAAACCAACAATTATGATGATGTTTCGGGCGATTACATCATCAGTCCGTCTCAAACCAATGATTTCAATTATCAGCAGCACATTTATAGCGTATATAATTCATACCAATATAAATTGGAAAAATGGACGTTTAAAGCCGGTTTACGTTTTGAGCATACCGGTATCAATGCTAATTTTCTGTCCGACAGCAGTTCAGTTCACCAGCAATACGGTAATTTAATTCCTTCAGTGTCGATCCAGCGAAATTTTGCCAAAAGCAGTTTCAATTTTGGATATACCGACCGCATCAGCCGGCCCGGCATTTATCAGCTCAATCCATTTGTTGATCAGTCCAATCCGAAGTTTATCAATACCGGCAATCCTAATCTGAAGCCCGAATTAAACCATACCCTTGAACTCAATTACAGCAACTTCTCCAAAAGCGCCATCAATATCGGCCTAAGCTATGCCTTTACCAAGAATGCCATTCAAAATGTGACGAGGCTGGAAGTCGTCGACAGGCCAAACAACACGCAGGATACCGTTACCCTGACCACATTCGAGAACCTGGGCAGCAATAGCAGGCTGGGATTGAGTTTTAATATTAACCTGACCCTGACCAAGGGCCTTACAGTTAGTCTAAACGGACAGGTATCGCATGTGTGGCTGGCTGGCACTTATAACGGGCAACTCTACCACAATGAAGGCAATTTGGGAAATGCGTTCATGAATGCGGGATATAAGTTTGGTAATGGTTTCCGTTTTGGTATTGACGCAGGATTGTTTAGTGGAGACGTCAACCTGCAAGGGAGATCCAGCGGATTCATTTATTCCTCTTATGTTTTTTCAAAAAGTTTTCTCAATAAAAAACTTACGTTATCCCTCGTGTCGAACAATCCCTATAGTAAGGTCTTTACATACAGGTCATATACCACAACGCCAGATTTTCATCAATCCTTATTTAACCA
>DATHGW010000333.1:0-2634 GCA_035317445.1 Puia sp. | reverse complement strand
GTAGACATCTTCAAAGGAATTGTAAAGTGGGGCAGGGGCTACCCGGATGACAAATCCTTCTTTTACTTCCGCAAGATTAGGTTTAAAAATATCCACACCGGCGTAGGAAAAAAAATGTTTTCTTTTCGGGTCGACCGCTGTCAATACCCTATTCTCCCGGCACAACGTAATGACCGATTCAATAACCCTTGATGTCAGGACGCCCTTATTATAATCTTCAAAAATAATTACGCGGGGTTTTTCCTCTTCTATAAATGTTTGCAGGTGCTGAAGGACCTTGTTTTCATCTGCTGCGCTGAGGTCTTTGGTCGTTTCCGAATCCAGCAGCAGCATCTGTTGGTTCTTGCTGATGATGCGGGCCTTATTGGTTGTCATGCGCGTCGGGCTTTTCAGGAGGTAACGGGTATCAATTTGTTCTTTTCCGAGCAAGCCCGTCAGCACCTGTCCGTCATCGTCTTGTCCGATTACCGAAAAAACAGTTACCTGCGACCCCAGGGAGGCCAGGTTCAAAGCCACATTGCCGGCCCCTCCGATCCGGTACTCCCTTTTGTCGAGGGTGACGATCGGTACCGGGGCTTCGGGAGAAATCCGTTCAACATGCCCCCACCAATAGGTGTCCAGCATAACATCGCCGATCACCCCGATCTTGATCGCCGGGAACGATTCAAACAGCTTATCGAAATCCATCATTGCCATAATCGTTAAGCGGTTGTTTTCTTTTGATTTGAAATGGCCAGATAATACAATGGGATTCCTGCGAGCACGATCAACAATCCCCACCGCGCATAGATGGGTTTTTGAATATACAGGGCAATACAGAACGCAACGGCCAGGATAATATAAATGGCCGGCAATACCGGGTACCCAAACGCCCTATAAGGTCTTTCCATGTCGGGTCGCTTCTTTCTTAAAATGAAGATACCGGCGATAGTCAGGGCATAAAAAATAACGGCCACAAATGCCACCATATCCAGCAGGTCATTGTATTTGCCGCTCAGGCAAAGGATGCAGGCCACCAAACATTGCGCCCAGAGCGCCCACTGCGGAACAGCAAATCTATTCAGCGTACCTGCTTTTTTAAAGAATACGCCATCCCTCGACATCGCATAATAAACACGCGCTCCGGCGAGGATCAATCCATTATTACAGCCAAAAGTAGAAATCATGATCATCACAGCAATGATATACGTGCCGATATTGCCGAAAATAACATTGGCAGCCGCCACAGCCACCCGTTGTTGCGGTGCAAAGGCGATCTCCTGCATAGGCATGACAGCAGTATACATGAGGTTAGCTGATACATAAATGATGCTGACGATGAGGGTGCCCAGGAACAGGCTAAGCCCGACATTTTTTTTGGGGTTCTTGATTTCACCCGCGATAAAAGTTACGTTATTCCATGCATCGCTGGAAAAAATGGAGCCCACCATCGCGGCGGCGATCGCGCCAACCACAGCAACCCCGACAACCGGGCTGGTCGTCTGATCTTCGGCCCAGGTTTTCATGCTCCAGGCATCAGCCCAGTTGGCATGCCAAACGGAAGTCCTGGCGCCGATCAAAAGACCGAAAAGGATCAAGCCAAGAAGGGATAATAATTTAGTTACGGTGAACGTCGTCTGGATCAATTTTCCACCCTGGATTCCCCTGGTATTCACGTAAGTGAGGAAGATGATCAGCAGGATGGAAACCAGTTGCGCAATATAAATTTGAAACGACCCGATATGAACAAGGATATTTTCATCTTTCAGTTCCAATGCCGGAATAAAATACCCTGCAAATTTTGAAAAAGCAACGCCTACTGCCGCAATGGTACCCGTTTGTATAACCGAAAAAAAGCTCCAGCCATATAAAAAACCGGTTAAAGGGTTATAGGCTTCCTTCAGGTAAACATACTGACCTCCGGCCTTAGGAAACATCGAGCTTAGTTCTCCATAACTCATGGCGGCGACGATAGTCATGAAACCGGTGATCACCCAGACAAAGACCAACCAACCGGCGCTGCCTACATGTCGTGTAATGTCTGCACTCACGATAAAAATTCCCGATCCGATCATAGAACCGGCTACGATCATGGTGGAATCCAATAAACCAAGCGAAGGCTTGAAAGAACCTGTTTGTTCGGTCATATAGAAAAAATAAGCCGGAAGATAAGCAAATCGTGGGAATGTTTGAGACGGGAGTCGGGAGTCTGCCGACGCCCTCTGAACCTGTCATTCCGAGCGAAGCGAGGAATCGGCAAGGGAAACTTGCTTCATCCCGTCGATTCCTCGCTTCGCTCGGAATGACAAGGGCTTTGGTCTCGACTCCCGACTCCCCTCACTTCTTTTTATACTCCGCATTCAACCCGTTGATCAGGTCCTGCGTGATGTTGTAGGCCGTGTCCTGGTAGTAAATGAATGAATTGGACTCGTAGGCAAAAATGAAGGAATAATTTTTTTGTTTATTGTATTCTTTCAGGTAGGTTTCAATTTTTCTCTTGATGCCGGATTTCAAATCTTCATTTTGTTTGAAGAGTTCTTCCTGCAAAGTCTGCTTGCGGGCCTGGTAATTTTGTTGCATGCCTGCATATTCACGCTGTACCTGTTCACTTTCGGCCTGCGACATGGTATTTCCTTTTTTCTGCCATTCGGAAAT
>DATHGW010000332.1:0-4225 GCA_035317445.1 Puia sp. | reverse complement strand
TTTCAGTAAATTCTTTCTCCATGCTTGCGGTGTCCAGGGCCGGGTCGAGGAATTCACGGGCGAGCCGGTCAAATTCTGTGATCTGGATATATCCGGAATCTGTATGGCCATTGCGGGTTGAAAATGTCATTATCCTCAATGGGAAAGAGTCAACATAGGCCACCTCGCCTTTGAGATAATCCAGCACGGGAAAAAAATTCTTTTTTTCTTCGGGCAGAGCCGCGGGCGGGGCCTCTGCCTTTTTGTTTTCATCCTCGCAACCAAACAATAAGAAAACAATGAGCACCATCAAAGATCCGAATGATTTCATGCAGCAAAACTAAGCATTTCAGTATCCACAAAAAGAAAGCCGTGATAGAGGCTATCACAGCTTTCAAATTTAAAGCCAGTTTGTTTTTTAACGAATGATTTTGCTGATGGCTATCTTAATTCCATATTCCATCAGGTTTTCTTTCAGCGGGTACTGGTCTGTATAAGTGGAGAAAAGCTGATAACGGAATTGTGGGCCGATCTGCCAGCGCAATCCGCCGATTTGATAAGAGATAAATGCTTCCAGTCCGCCGTTCAGGTTCCATCTTCTGAACAAAGATGGCTCCTTGGTATAATTGGAATAATCTGTAGTCAGCAGATAAGAATTTTTGTTCAGCAGGTAGGTAGGCTGAATGGTGCCGGCAACATTAAATTGCAACTTACCATTACCGAAGATCCTCATTTCCAAACCAATAGGAGCGGAAAGCTGGAAGTACCGGTTCTGGAGATATTCTTTGGATTTTCCGCCGAAATTGCGAACGTTGGTATACCCTGTAATAGAATCTGCAAAATAACCGAAATTGGAATTCAATTGTATCGTAGCCAGTTCAGGCATGGATGAATAAGCCCTGATAAAATAACGGGTATAGTTAAACTGCAGGCCAGCCTTCAGGGTAAGGTTGCGCGTCAGCCTGTACATCATGCTGCCGCCTACTTCATAGCCAACGGCAGGTGTATGGTCAACAAAATCATTGGCGTTACCCACGTGGATCAAAGCGATAGGCACATTTTGAACCGTGGATCTGGAATCAGCGTAGTTTCCGCCAGACAATTTCCTGTAGTTGACCGTTGGAGAAAAATATACCTGCCAATTCAGTTTATGCTGTTTAATAGGCGCCAGGTGTTGTAGTGCGCGTTCCTGCAGCCAGTCCATTTGTTTCTTGTCGTCTTCGTTGATCCTGAGCAGGGCGGCTTTATGGACAGCCTCGATGGAAGCGGCAATATTCAGTTTAGCTATGTCCGGTTCCGGATCAGGATTGGGAACGACCATGTCCAGGCGAGGATGCTGCACAATATTGCCTGCGACGAGCGCCGGTGCCGCTGTTAAAGGACCGGGTGCCGGATTAGTATTGGCCAGGATCTCCGTGTTGGTAGCGATGTTTCCGGTGGTGGCAGCGGGAATGGCAACTGTTTCCTTAGCGGGATCAGGAACAATATCCAAAGCAAAGATCTCATTGAAGTTCTGGGCGTGGTCATTATTGGCTTCGGATGAACGCCCGCCGGATGGATGCTTTTCTTTCTTAAAAGGAGCGAGGCCGACAGAAGGCTCATCAGGCGTGGCTTTCGCCAATGCTGGTTTAATTTCAATAATCTTTTGTGCAAGCGCAGGTTTGCCGGGCGTCAGGAGTTCTTTGCCTGCGAATATCAGGATTCCACTGATTAATACCGACATCCCGATCACAAATCTCCTTCTTCTGGCATGTAAAGAATTATAAACTCCTTTCCACACCTTGTCGGAAGGGTACATTTTATATTGGTCTGTCTTTTCCTTGATCAGTTCCTCAAAATCCTCATTATAAAAATCTCGTTCCATCTTGTCAATCGTTTTGGGGGCAGTTTATTCATAGGATTAGGAAAAATATTTTTGCATTATCTGATCCCTGCGACCCATTGTATTTTTTCTTTTGGCTTCTGAAGAATTTTCTTTTTAATCAGAATGTCTTCCAGCATTTGCTTTGCCCGCGTATATTGAGAGCGGCTCGTGCTTTCTTCAATGTCAAGCATACCGGCGATTTCTTTATGCGAGTACCCTTCAATAGCATACAGGTTCAACACTGTTCTGTAGCCGACTGGAAGGATCCTGATGCAATCGACAATCTGTTTGGCCTGTACGATCGCCGGAACACTTTCCTCGCGAACCTGCACACTGCCGGCGTGAAGGATATCGATGTTTTCATTGAACCGCTTATTCTTTTTCAGATTATTGATACAGGTATGAACAACGATTCTCCTGATCCATCCTTCGAAAGCGCCTTTGTTCTGAAATGTATGTATCTGGGAAAAGACCTTGATAAATCCTTCCTGTAACATATCCTCTGCATCTTCCCGGTTGTGGGCAAACCGGTAACAAACTGCCAGCATCTTCGGACTGTACCGATTATACAACTCCCGTTGGGCGGCAGCCTGATTTTTTAAACAGCCTATCAAAATGGCTTCTTCGGTCATAGTGAACCTCTTGCCCGTAATTTAGACAATTTTTATATGATTTAGCTGCTTTGCGGGGGAAAAAGTTGATAAGTTGATTGGTTGATTGGTATTCAACTAATCAACACCTCACCCGTCATTTCCTTCGGAATACCGATCCCCATCATAGTAAGCATTGAAGGGGCGACATCGCCAAGCTTACCGGGACGAACGGAACCTTTCCATTCGGCATCAATAACAAAGAGTGGAACCAGATTCAGGGTATGTGCAGTATTGGGTGTGCCGTCCTCGTTGACCATATAGTCTGCGTTTCCATGGTCGGCAGTCAAAAAAACGGTGTATCCATTTTCCAATGCGGCCGTAACTACTTTCTGAACGCATTGATCAACGGTTTCGACGGCTTTGATGGCCGCCGCGAAGATGCCCGAATGGCCAACCATATCGGCATTGGCAAAATTGAGACAGATAAAATCGGCCGTTTGATTCTTTATTTCGGGAAGGATGGCATCCGTCAGTTCAAAAGCACTCATCTCCGGCTTCAGGTCATAAGTGGCCACTTTGGGGGAAGGCACCATGATCCTGCGCTCTCCTTCAAAGGGTTTTTCCCTCCCTCCGCTGAAGAAAAAGGTTACATGCGGGTATTTTTCGGTTTCTGCAATGCGTATTTGTTTTAGACCCTGCTCTGCAATGACCTCGCCGATGGTATTTTTCAGGTCGTCATTTTCAAAGATCACAGAGACCTGTTTGAAACTACGGTCGTACTGCGTCATCGTAGTGAAATGCAGGGATAATTTTTTCATATCCTGTTCCGGGATATCCATCTGGGTGAGTACTTCGGTGATCTCCCTGCAACGATCCGTCCGGAAATTAAAGCAGATCACCGCATCTCCATCCCTGATCAATGCCACAGGCTGACCGGTTTCTGAAGTAATGATCGTAGGCTTGATGAATTCGTCGGTTATGTTTTTTGCATAAGACTGGCTGGTCGCTTCTGCGGCAGTGGATGCTTTTTCGCCTTGACCCTTCACCATGACATCGTAGGCCAGTTTAACCCTTTCCCAGCGCTTATCCCGATCCATTGCATAATATCGGCCGCTGACACTGGCAAGCTTTCCAACAGATTTATCCAGATAGTCCTGCAAGTCTTTCACGAAGCCGAGACCACTTTTAGGATCCGTGTCACGTCCATCAGTAAACGCATGGATGAACACATCTTTCAATCCTTCCTGTCTGCATACATCAATGATGGCTTTTACGTGGCTTGTGTGTGAATGTACGCCGCCATCACTCACCAGGCCCATCAGGTGCAGGGGCTTTTGATTCGTCCTGGCAAACCTGATGGATTCCAGCAACACCGCATTTTTTGCGAATGACCCGTCGCGGATGGCCACATTGATGCGTTGCAATTCCTGGTAAACGATTCTGCCTGCGCCCAGGTTCAGGTGCCCAACTTCTGAGTTTCCCATTTGTCCGTCTGGCAAACCAACCGCTTCGCCACAGGTCACCAAGGTGCTGTGTGGGTACTTTTTGTATAAAGAGCTTACAAAAGGGGTCTTTGCATGCTGGATGGCATCGGCTGAGGGGACCCTTCCAAGACCCCATCCATCCATCACGATCAATATGGTTTTCTTGCTGGCCATAACGGATAATTGCTTTGATTACAGGTGTTAAAGCCGACAAAGTTAGTAGTTGTGCGGGTTAAAAGCGTATTTTTTCATGCGAGCGCTACTTTGGCATATTTTTAGCAGCCTAAAGCCCGAACAACCTTTAT
>DATHGW010000331.1:0-2073 GCA_035317445.1 Puia sp. | reverse complement strand
GGCGTTTCGGGCGACCTGTTCGTCCATTTGTTCTCCAGCCTGCATTTTATTGTGAGTTCGCAGGGCCCAAACAAAGTGATGGCGACAGGAGGGCTGAGGTATTGGAAGGATGGGCGGGAAGTGCCGGATATCCTGTTGGGCATGTTCGATTATCCGCAGGCTGAAAAACATCCTGCTTTTAATTTATCCCTGAGGGTTAATTTCGTAGACGGTACGGCCGATAGCACCTACCTGCGGTTGGTTGGCAATGAAGGATCTTTGATCGTGGAGTGGGACAAAGTGACGCTCACCAAGAACAAATCCTTTAGCCCAGATGCGAAAGACGCCGCTTCCAAAAATCAACCTGACCCATTCGGATACGAACGCAAGACCATGGTGAGTCCGGACGCAGTGGTATTCAAGGCGGAACAAGGATATAAGGGAGCGCATTTCGATCACCACTATAACTGGATCCATTCTATCCGTTCCTCAAAACCTACGGTAGAAGACGCATTGTTTGGATACCGGGCGGCTGCTCCCGCATTGCTGTGCAATGACAGTTATTTCCAGGAGAAAGCCATAAAATGGGATCCCGCCAAACTAAAATTAATCAGCTAAAAATGTGACGTATGTATAAAAAAATCAGGCCGGTCGCTTTTGCATCTGCTGCGCTCCTGCTCACAGCATTTATTCCCGATTATGGTCCAGCGCAGGCCCAGGACAATACCCTGACGACTGCCGAAAAGAAAAACGGCTGGACATTACTGTTTGATGGAAAAACTACCAATCGCTGGCGCACGTACCAAAACCTGCCAAACGATAGCTGGGAAGTAGTGAACGGCGAACTGCATGGGAAAAAGAATGGCGTACAACACAGGTCTGACCTCGTCACAAAAGATCGTTACGCAAGCTTTGAATTACAACTAGACTGGAAAGTGGACAAGGCATCCAACAGTGGCCTATTGTATCATGTACTGGAAACTAAAAAGGCGGCCTATGAAACTGGTCCGGAATATCAATTGATCGACGACCGGGGATATACGGAAAAATTAGAGGACTGGCAGAAAAGCGGTGCCGATTATGCCATGCATCCCCCGCTCCAGTTGGCTTCCAAACCGGCCGGAGAGTACAATCATACCCGGCTGCTCGTCAACGGCGCTCATATTGAGCACTGGCTCAACGGAGTGAAAGTAGCCGACTTTACAGCATGGACACCCGAATGGAAAAAATTGAAAGGCTTGGGTAAATGGAAAGACTATCCTGATTACGGAAATGCCAAATCGGGTTTGATCGACTTGCAGGATCATGGGGGCGGAATTTGGTTTAAGAATATCAAGATCAGGAAAATAATGTGAAAATGTGTCTCGCCTCAGGCGAGACATTTTCACATCGAATCTATCTCCTTTCCTTAAAAAAATCCCTTATCATCCGCCTGCATTCTTCCTGCAAAACACCATGGGTAACCGACGTTTTGGGATGAAATGGAGAAGGGCCCACGCCCAGTTCTTCAATTGACGGGCAGGGGACGA
Source organism: Puia sp. (assembly GCA_035317445.1). GTDB lineage: Bacteria > Bacteroidota > Bacteroidia > Chitinophagales > Chitinophagaceae > Puia. The sequence goes on along the minus strand of DATHGW010000331.1, from coordinate 565 downwards.
CGTATTTTTTGTAGCCGTTTTTTTCATCGTAGGCTCCGTATACAACGCGGTTTATTTTACTCCAATACATGGCGCCGGCACACATCAGGCAAGGCTCGAGCGTGATATAAATGGTTGCGTCTGGCAAATATTTTGAGCCGAGAAAATTAAATGCAGAAGTAAGGGCTATGATCTCACCGTGTGCGGTAGGATCATTTAGTCGCTCCACCTGGTTATGCCCGCGTGCAATGATCTTCTGATCCATCACAATGACCGCACCCACAGGTACTTCGCCGTCATCATAAGCTTTTTTGGCTTCCTTGATTGCCTGCAGCATATAATATTCGTCGGTCATGAGGAACAAAATTAAAACTAATTTGAAATCATCCAAATTCACATCCTATGTCCGACTTTGCTATATTGTATAAATAATCAACAAGAGATGGTTGTTTCTTTTTTCCAGGTGATGATGTCTATGCTGGCCGGGATCACCGTGATCCTGTTCCTCACAGTCAAATACCGCGTACCCGCATTTTTTGCACTTTTGATCGCTTGCTTTGTGACGGCTGCAGGTTCACAAATTGCT
>DATHGW010000330.1:0-8221 GCA_035317445.1 Puia sp. | reverse complement strand
ACGATTGTCGGGCAGATCCAATGCAAGTCCGGTCGGGCCGCCGCAGGGCGATAAAGGATAATTACGCAGGACCTTCATCGTATTGGCGTCGATCACATCCAGGCTATTTTTATCTTCCAGGTTATTATAAATGATGCCCTTGCCATCCGGCACGGCAAATTCAGGGCCTCCGCCCAGATCCACCGTTCCGATTTCCTTCAAATCCTTCACGTCAATAACCGATGCCGCATTTCCATTGCCGCAAAAAGCAAATATTCTTTTTGAAAACGGGTCAAACATGATGCCATCCGGCCCTTTGGGCGTTACCGGAATGGTAGCGATGGTTTTGAATGTGGTCAGATCAAAAACAACCACTGAATTATCCCTTCCATCGGTAATAAATCCTTTATTGAGTTCATTATCTACCGCTATGCCATGCACCCCTTTCATGTTATCGATGGAGCCAATGACCTGTTCGGTTTTGAGATCAATGACGTTAACCGACGTACCGTGTGAAACAAACAAATGCCGGTTTACTTCATCAATGGATAAATAATCATATCCCCCGTCGCCCGGTACAGAAATGATTTTGTCAAAAGAATAAACAGCAGAAGGCTGTGCCCTGGCCACCAGGTTCAATAAAAAAGCTGCTGCTACAAACGATAATGTCAGAAGATTCCTTTTCATGATATTTGTTTTAAAAAAATGGGTAATAAAGTGAGCGAAAAAAGGGGGCGTAAAAACACCCCCACCTAAACCTGCTAAACCTCAATTTTTGCGGAGTGCTGTATCTTAATCCGACTCCTCTTTCAGAAATTTTCCATTGGCGTCAAATATCACATCCTTACCATTTACTTCTGCTTCATAATTGATTTCTCCATTTACCTTGGTAATTTTTGCGCCTTCTTTAATGGATTTCCCTTTGTAATGTGTTTTTACATAGCTGAGCGCTGCGGCCGGCAATTCACTTGTCTTGATGTCTACTTCTGATTCGGTCATGGTTCCGTTTGCTGTAAACAAAACCGAAATGGATTGACCATCCTGTTTAAATCCTGCTTCATAATTGCCTTTTTCCAATTCCCATTTTACGGAAGCTATTTTGGGATATTTTTTTGCAAAAGATTCTTTTACAGGAGCAGGCACTTTGGAAGCATCCAATTTTTGTGCATTGGCCTCCAGCCCGAGGGCAATAATGAGGGCAGCAATCGTTAATGACTTTTTCATAGATTTTTTTTAATGAAGGGTAAACCTACGGGGTAATTCTGTTTACAACCTGAATTCACAAAAGCTTTTCATTCGTCAGAATGTGTGAATTTTGTAAGGTTTTGTGAAAATTGCGTAAATTTTTAAATGATTCATTATCCAGAGAAATAGGTTACCTTATGCCCTATGCGTTACCCGACCAGTCAAACCGATCCGATGATAGAAGCCCTTGACGCGGACCATCTCCACCACCTCGCTTTTGACAATTCGCTGCTCGCCAATATCATTTCCAACGTCAGCACCGACAAAATCATTTCGGCCAACCTGGCTGCCTGCAAACTATTAGGATATTCAAAAAAGGAACTATTAACGTTGCAAATGAAGGATATTTTCGTTTTTTCATATAGCAATTTTAAACAATTATTAAAAAAAAGGGAAAGGGCCGGTCACGCGATCGGTAATCTTACGATCTTACGAAAAGACGGCGGCGAGTTACCCTGCCAGATCACTTCCGTTATTTTTACGGGAGACCATCATATCAAGAAAGCGATCACCACCCTGGTTGACCGAAGCGAAAGCATTCGCATTCAAAAAAACATTGATGACAGGAAACAGAAACAGGTGACTGCCGACACGATCATTGCAAAATCAAAAGCAGATGACAACCTGATCAGGCTGGACGAGCTGGAACATCAGCTGGACCAGGAAATCAATGCAAAAGAACAAATACAAACTTCTGCGCAGCTTCAGCAAATATTTTTTGAAAAGGAATGGGAAGAAGAAATTAAATTGAAAGAAGTGCAAATAGCAGATGCTATCGTCGAAGGCAAGGAATTGGAAAGGTCGGACCTAGGTAAAGAATTGCACGATAACATTAACCAGTTGCTCGCCGCATCGAGGTTATATCTGGATATTGCGAGGTTTAGTAAAGTGAACAACGAAATGTATCTGGGCCGGTCCTCTGAGTACCTGATTACCGCCATTGAAGAAATCAGGATATTGACCAGGAAAATGGTACATGACGGCATCAAACATCTCGGGCTTTGCGATGCCATTCATAAGCTTAGCCAGGATATTATGGAAGTGTATCCGCTTAAAATAGACTGCAGCATGGATATTGAAATACACAGACAGCTGAACGCCAGGTTCAACCTGAATGTTTTCAGGATCGTTCAGGAGCAACTGAACAATATTGTCAAGCATGCCAGCGCCTCCATGGTTAAGGTTGACCTGTCAAAAGAAAAGGAAGCGATCGTACTTACTATTTCCGATAATGGAGTAGGGTTCGACAGCAGTAAGAAATGGGATGGGATCGGAATAGAAAACATAAAAAGCCGGGCCGCCTCTTTCGACGGTTACGCAGATTTTATCTCGCAACCGGGTCAGGGCTGTACCTTAAAGGTACGTTTTGCCGCCCAGGACGTGAACGGGTAGTGTGACCGTAAACAATGTCCCTTCATCCAATTTACTTTCCGCTTTGATATAACCATGGTGTTTGTCAACGATCTTTTTACAAATGGCCAGCCCTATCCCGGTACCCTTGAATCTTGAGTTGCTGTTTAATCGCTGGAAAATGGTAAATATCCTGTTGCTGTATTGCGGATCAAAGCCAATTCCATTATCCCTGATCAGAAAAACATGAAATGGTTCTTCCTGCATGTTTTCGTGCGTGTGTTCAATTTCCTTTCCCATTTTGTTTTCGTAACCAATGTTGATCCGGGGAATGGTATCATGCTTTTTGAATTTCAGGGAATTGCTGATCAGATTCTGAAAAAGCTGTCTCATTTGAATGCTATCCGCTTCGATGACCGGCAGTTCCTTTTCGATTTTGATTTCTGCGCCGGTTTCCTGGATAACAATTTCCAGGTCAGACATAATATCATCGATAACCGTCTGGAGATTGACTGGTTTAAATACTATTTTTTCCATGGACACATGCGAGTAATCAAGAATATCATTAATTAATTCCCGCATGCGGGATGATGTACGCACGATTTTATTCATGTATTCCTGTCCCTTCTCCGGGATGATGCCGTAATAATCATGTTTTAATAAACTGCTGTAGGTCATTATTTTTCTTAGCGGCTCCTGCAGGTCATGAGAGGCGATATGCGCAAAAGTGGCTAGTTCAGCATTAGCTTGCTCCAGGTTTTCATTGATGGTCTTTAATTTTTCAGCGGCCTGCTTTTGCTCTGTCACATCTGTCCAAACCAGGCTCAGAGCCGCAAATTCCTGGATCTGCAATGTATTAATAGATACGATGAAATGCATGTCCTCAGCTTCAGGCCCCGCCATAGTTAATTCGACCTTGGTATTGGCGGGTGGGTATTCTTCAAAATACACTTCAAATACACCAATATTTTTATCGGGGACGAATTGACGGAAATTGGACCCGATCACATTTTCCAGTGGGAAGCCGACCATCCGGGCAAAACTAGAATTACTATACAGGATCATTCCGTCGGATAGCAGCGTTACTACGCCCTCCGACATATTTTCAATAAACATCCTGTAGGCCTGGTCATCAGTTTTGGAAACCAATAGCTTCCCTAATTCATTTCCAGAAGCAAGGACTGCATCTATTTTGCCTTTTTGAATGCTGCCTATAATATCATTCGCCTCAATAAGTCTTGTATGGAGTTCATCGATCTGAAGGTTTAATGCCTCATTTTCTTTTATCAGATGATCAATATTCTTTGTCATGGAAACCGGCTATTTGTAGTTAAGGATTTCCAGGACTTTGGAACTATCCGACAGATCACCTATGATCCTTCTTTCCGGTAACGGAAATTTGATCAGCATTACGGGAATCACGATGATCTGTTCATGCAAAGCCAATTCGGGCTGCTGGTTTATGTCGATCACCTCCAGCGAATAATTGCCCTTGAAATGCTGTTCGCAGATCTGGTTAATATTCTTAATGGCACGTGCGGAATTTTGCAATAGTCCAGATACAAATAACCGCAGCACGTAGTCTGGCCTGCCTGACTTACCTGATTTTGCACGATACCTGCCTCCGGATTGGGCTTTTGATTCTGCCATTTTATTTGTTTAAATCCGATGACCCTTACTTGTTTCTTCTCTTCGATTTTTCCTTTGAACTCATGGTTTTATTCCTTAACTCTGAGATCTCCATTCTATTTTTTTGGTCCGTCCTGGACTTCAGTTCATTGTCTGCATTCATCTGCCTCAACCCCTCTGTCTCAGATTGAAACTTTTCTTTCAACAGGGTAATATTTTCTTCGAGTATTTTCCGTTTTTCTTCCAGCTCAGCTGTATCCCTTTTGATTTTAGCCCTGAGCAAAACATTCCTTTCCTCCTCCCTGAGTGTATTTTCCAATTTCGCAGAACCCGTTAATACACCTTCATGGCTTATGTAGATGGGGAGGAATGCTATACCCTTGTCAGTAATTACAAACTCCCTTACCTGTGTCGAATGATTCATGCCGCGTGACTTGAGTACGTAGATCCCGCGGTTTCTTTCGCCGTTGGTTTCAATGTCCCTTACTAGTATCCATGTATCCATCATGGCCGATATCCCTTCATCGCTCGGATTACTTTTGATCGTTTCCAACGTGATGGCAGCCGTGAAAAGGGTTGTAATATTCTGACCTTTCAGAAAGTCAACAAAATGAGACAGCATTTGCCGGATCTCGCTGTTGACGCCTTCCGACATTAAATTCGTCACCGGGTCGAGGACGATGATCTTTGGTTTGAATTCTTCAATAATTTTTTGAATGGAGATCAAATGTAGTTCCAGGTTTTGTATTGTTGGTCTGGAGGAATAAATTTTCAGGACTCCTGATTTAACATAAGGCGCTATATTCAGGCTAATAGAACGCATATTTCTGGTGATCTGATCAGCAGATTCTTCAAATGCACAATACAGTCCGCGGATCTTTTTTTTGCAGGTTGATTCAATCAGGGAAACGGCGATGCTGGTTTTGCCCGTGCCCGCGGAGCCCGATACCAGTATGCTGCTTCCTTCGAAAAATCCTTTTCCATCAAGCATACCGTCCAGATCATCAATGCCGGATGAGATTCTCTTTATAGAAAATTTCTGGTTTGCCAATTGCGACATCAGGGGCAAAACGGAAATTCCGTTGGAATCGATGATAAAAGGATACTCATTGATGCCATGCGCAGATCCGCGCATTTTTACGATCCGCAAACGCCTGGTTGCCGTTTGATTGATCACGCGATTATTCAGCAAAATGACACAATCAGCAACATATTGCTCAAGTCCATCGGTTGTGATAATTGCACTATCCACTTCCGATGTAATGATGGCTGTAACCTTTTGCGCTTTCAGCCATTTGAAAAGCCTTTTGATCTCCTGTCGCACTATTTTGTGGTCAAGCCCGTAAAATAGCGCATCAATGGAATCAATAGCAACACGTTTCGCGCCAACGGCCCGTATGGCTTGTTGCAATCTTACAAACAAACCATCAAGACCATAAGAGCCTGCTTCAATATTTCGGCTCTTATCAAGATCCAAGTATTCGACGTATATTTTTTTGTTCTTAATCAGGCCTTCAAGACCGAAGTGTAAAGAAACCATATTGGCAATAAGTTCCTCTCTGGTCTCTTCAAAAGAAAAGAACACGCCAGGTTCATGGTATTGTTGAGCGCCCTTTACCAAAAATTCCATGGCCAAAACAGTTTTTCCGCAGCCACTGTTCCCACAAACAATGCTGGGCCGCTGTTTTGGTAAACCTCCATCGGAGATCTCATCAAACCCATTGATTCCGGTCGGTGATTTTTTTAGTTTTTGATTCGCTGTCGGGGTTTCATTATTCAGATTCATTTGCAAATAATTTAATCAGGTGAGCTTTGATGATTGGCAAATGGCGTATTATATACTCCCGTCGTCACAATACTATTTACCAGGCAATTAAAATCAGCATTTCCAGAGATGATCAGGAGAGCCTATTTTATCGTCGGCGTGATGGTAAAGCTAAGTATTTTCTGATGGCAGCTCAATCTAAAAACCGGTGAATTCGATGAAAGTGTGAATAATGTAAGTTTTTATAAAAATTGTATAACAAACAATAAGGCAATTTGACCCACCTTTAGCGAATACCAATGGAAACAACATGGAAGGAAGCGACCGTGCCGATCATTTTATTGCAAATGCAGGTTTGAAGAAGGACCTGGATCGAAATAAAAATAATTTTCGACAGCTATTCAACTGCATTCCTTTTCCGCAATGGATATTTGATATTTCCACTTTACAAATACTGGCCGTCAATATTTCCGCCATCGAACAATATGGATATTCGGAAGATGAATTTCTGCATAAGTCCGTGCTTGATCTTGCTCCCAGAGACGAAATTCAAAAATTAAAGCTGTATTGTGAATTCATGAAAACAACCCGGCAGGTTTTCTCTGCCGTGTATTTTCACCAGACAAAAGGGGGGAAAAATCTGCTGGTCGAAAGCAGATTTTATAACATGCGGTTCGGTTCGCAGCCCTGTGTGCTGCTTAATTCCAGTGATATTACCCAGAAAATAAGCTTTGACGAAAAAATAACCCTGTCAAAAATTGCACGTCAGCAAAAAATCGGGCGTGCATCGATCAGCGACCAGGAAAAGGAACGCGGCCATATCGGAAAAGAACTGCAGGAGAATATCAACCAGTTGTTGGCGGCTTCCAAGATCTATCTGGAGCTGGCCCATGCCAACGATGAAGTCCGAATCGATTTTATTGACAAGGCCGAAAAAATAATTGTGAAAGCGATCCAGGAAACCAGGTCACTTTCAAATTCACTGGTGCCCGCGGGTTATGGTATGTTTGGTCTTGAAGAGTCACTGAATGATCTGATTTCCATTTTTAAGGTACCCGGATCATTCGAGGTAAACCTTTCCATTGACAAAGCCCTCAATGATACAGATCCCGAAATTCAAATCTGCCTGTTCAGGATCGTTCAGGAGCAACTCGGCAACATATCAAAACATGCCAGCGCGCAAAAGGTCATGATCACTTTAAACATGACCGATCAGATCCATTTATCCATCGTTGACGATGGAAAGGGCTGCGATGTGGCCACAGTCACCGTGGGATCCGGGATTTCCAATATCAGGAGCCGCGTGGATCTGTACAACGGCAACATGAAAATACTTTCCGAGGCAGGAAACGGGTATGCATTAATGATCAACATCCCGGTCCAGGATAAAGATAAAAGCGAAGCGCAAGCTACTGTTATCATTGTTGAGGATGACGAGGATGATCAGGAAATCGTTATCCGGGCCTTTGCTGAAATTGCACCTCACTACACCATCACCTGTCTGAGCAATGGGAAGCTGCTGGTTGATCTGCTTCATTCCCTGCCGGAATCATCCCTGCCTTCCTTGATCATTTTGGATTACAACATGCCTCTGCTGAATGGGCTCGAAACGCTGCAACTGCTGGAGATTGACCAGCGCTACAATAAAATTCCCAAGATAATCTACAGCAGTTCTTCCCAGCATTACATTAAAAATCTATGTTACGCGGCCCATGCAAAAGCATATATAACCAAAGGGGTGACCATGGATGAAATAAAAGAAAACATTAGGGAAATGCTTACCCTGGTCTAGGGGTTTACATCTGCAAATATCTTTTCCGTGATTTAGATCATATCTGTATTCAACTGCAGTCATGAAATAGATATTTTATTTGAGGTAGATTTATATCATACCCGATCACGCAGTTTGAGTCCAATGCCTTTGAAATTCACGAAAGGCGCCCTATAAAACCCTTATCGCTATGAAAACCAAATTTCTGATTACCTCAATAACGGCCGTTATTTTTATCGCTTTCCCCGCTGTAAATGTCGCGCAGGCACCCAACCTGGGCAGTGCAGCGGATTATGTTCTTTTTTCTTCGGTTGGTGCTATTGGCAACACCGGAATCTCCCAGGTCACAGGCAATGTAGGTACAAATGTAGGCGCCATCTCAGGTTTTGGGAATATCAATGGCGTTGTGCATAATGCAGATGCGGCAACCATACAGGCTAAGGCAGATCTGCTGGCTGCATGGAGTTATCTGGCCAACCTTG
>DATHGW010000329.1:0-3549 GCA_035317445.1 Puia sp. | reverse complement strand
TGGGGGAATCGGCTAAGTTGGAAAATAGTGAAAAAAGTCTCACCTTTGCTGCCCAATTATTTTTGAATAACCTGCATGGTCAATATCCGGCGCTAAAAACCTGGATGGCAAACCAGGCTAAAGAGCTGTTTGAAAGGGCATTAACAGTGAATCCGCAAAATGATTCAGTCAGGGTTGGACTTGGCGGGGCTTATATTTTTGGAGGATCCACCGCCAATCCGCAAGAAGTCATGCAAGGCGTACAGCAGATCCTGGCAGTTGCCAGAAGGGATTCAACCAATATGTACGCGCAGTTTATGTTGGGTTTGGGCGGAATAGAATCCAGGCAATTCGACAAGGCCATTGAACGTTTAACCCGGGTCGTGCAACACGAACCCGCTCATTTGGAAGCGATTATCACTTTGGCAGAAGCCTATGATCAAAAAGGTGACAAAGCGCAGGCGATACAATGGTACGAAAGGGGGAAAAAATTCATCGCCAATCCCGAGATGATTAAAGAAATTGATCGACGCATTAAAGCATTACAATAGCTTGGAATACCTGACAGGTTTTGAAAAACCTGTCAGGTATTCCGACAGACAGAAACTTATTTAATTAACAAAAAAAGCATTTCTAAATGCCTTGTGGTAAAAAACGTAAGCGTCATAAAATTGCTACGCACAAAAGAAAAAAGCGATTGAGAAAAAACCGTCATAAGAAGAAGAACAAATAATGCACTTCAAGCCGGGCCAATTGATCCGGCTTCTTTCTGAAGCTGAACTTTTATTTGTTGTTATGATGAGATTGCTTGTTCGGAAAATAACAGTCAAATAAATCCTCTTCAGCACATTGTTTCCTTTTAGTGATGTATTGAGTCAGTAGGTAAATTCTATTTACACTTGAACAAGGAACTGATTATAAATGCAGCCCCGCAGGGTGTTGAGATAGCACTTTTAGAGGATAAAAAGCTGGTAGAATTGCACCATGAAAAAGCCGACGCCAGCTTTGCGGTCGGTGATTTGTACCTGGGAAAAGTAAAGAAACTTATTCCCGGACTAAACGCTGCGTTCGTGGATGTCGGATTCGAGAAAGACGCATTCCTTCACTATACTGACCTTAGCCCCTATGCCCGCTCTTTATTGAAATTTACCAACCAGGCCATTCACGACAACCAGCCCGTTGGTTTTGAGTTTGGTTCTTTTCAGGTGGAACCCGAAATCGTTAAGACGGGAAAGATCAATGAGGTGCTGAACGGCAAGCCAAATATCCTGGTTCAAATATTAAAAGAGCCCATCGCTGCCAAAGGTCCGCGTTTGAGTTGCGAGATCTCGCTACCGGGAAGGTTTGTTGTCATAACACCTTTCAATGACATCGTCGCCGTTTCCAGAAAGATTCATTCTTCCGACGAACGCAAACGTTTGCAAAAGATCATCGAGGCCATCAAATCAAAAAATTTCGGTGTCATTGTGAGAACCGCCGCGGAAGGAAAAAATACTGCGGAACTGCATGAAGACCTTACAGAATTGGTCACTACCTGGAACCTCATCCAACACAACCTCAAAGGGGCAGTGGCACCCGCTAAAATACTGAGTGAGCAAACGAAGACTACCAGCATGCTGCGTGATTTATTAAATGAAGATTTTAATAAGATCGTAGTTAATGACCGTAATATTTATAATGACACCAAGAACTATATTCAGCGCATCGCGTCAGATAAACTGGATATTGTTTCATACTACAACAATGGTTCGCCCATCTTTGATCAATTCGGTGTTACCAAGCAGGTCAAGGCCGCTTTTGGTAAGACGGTAAATCTACCGAGTGGCGCATATCTGATTGTTGAACATACCGAAGCACTGCACGTCATTGATGTCAACAGCGGGTATAAAAGCGTGAGCAATAACCAGGAACAAAATGCACTTGAAACCAACCTGGAAGCGGCGGAAGAAATTGCCCGGCAATTAAGGCTAAGGGATTTGGGTGGCATCATTGTCGCGGATTTTATAGACATGAAACTGCCGGATAATAAAAGAAGGTTGATGGAAGCGATGGAATCTTTCATGCGCACCGACCGCGCAAAACATGCCGTATTGCCGATCTCAAAATTTGGTTTGATGCAGATCACGCGCCAGCGTATGAAACCGGAAATCAGCATCAACACGCAGGAAGTTTGTCCTACTTGCAATGGTAGTGGAAAAATATCTTCGGCACTGATCCTGGAAGATGAAATAGAAAAAAACCTGAGCTATCTGCTCAATCATCAACACAAGGACCTGAGTCTGGTCGTTCATCCGATCATGCATGCTTATCTTACCAAGGGTTTTTTATTCCGGTCCAGGCAATGGAAATGGAGATGGAAATACGGGCAGCCGGTCAAGATCAAAGCAAATACGAATTACCATCTGACCGAGTTCCATTTTTATGATAAGCATGAAGAGGAAATTAAGCTATAAGCCTGCAAACCTCCAAATCCCCGTACATATAAAGAATAATATTAATATGCTCCTTTCATATTATTTTTTTCCTCAATTTATTGGCCGGTTTCTATAAAAAATTTTCATTGGGTGGTACTTTATTTTCAATGCCACCGCGGACGATTTTCCGGCATTGTATTCTAGGCCTTTATACTTAGTCTCGAAAAAAGACAAAATATAAGTGATTAATAATCATATCATTAAGAAAGATTTCAGCGTTTTATAGCCAGCCGGATTTAATTTCTAAAGTTATTCACAGAGCCAAAAATTAATTTTGTTATGTGGCCTGAATTTGTAATTTAGTGCAAGAATTTAATGGGTTAGTAAGTAAAGGGTCAGCTGAATAGCTGGCCCTTTTACTTTGTATGAACTGCTGATTCAATTACCCGCTATTAAGCTTCTTTATAACTTCAAAATGCAATTCGTTTTTGTTTCTGAGCGATAATGATCTGTTTCCACACGAGATCATTACCTCTAACTTTACTTTTATGAGTAAAATCAAGACAGGATATTTTTGCAGCAACTGCGGATATGAAAGTACCAAATGGGTGGGCAAATGTCCGAACTGCGAACAATGGAATACATTCGTTGAAGAGGTCATTACCAAGGACAACAGGCTGGGTGAAACAGACTGGAAAAAATTTTCAGCAGAAAAAAAAGATGGTAGGCCTATTTCGATCAACGAAGTGATTAGCGGCGAAGAAAAAAGGATCATCAGCGCAGATCCTGAATTGAACAGGGTACTGGGTGGCGGCATAGTGGCAGGAAGTATTGTGTTGGTGGCCGGCGAACCGGGCATCGGGAAAAGTACATTGTTCCTGCAGATTGGTTTGCAATTAAAAAATATTGTCACCTTGTACATCAGTGGTGAAGAAAGTGAACAACAAATCAAAATGCGTGCAGACAGGATGAAAGTGCAAGACATTGCGCTCTCCGAAGGCCATGAAAATTTTTACCTGCTTACGGAAACCTCCACGCAGCTCATTTTCCAGGAAATAAAAAAATTAAAGCCACAGTTTGTAATTGTCGATTCGATCCAAACGTTACAATCTCCCTATGTGGAATCTGCTCCCGGCAGTGTATCGCAAATAAGAGA
>DATHGW010000328.1:0-5037 GCA_035317445.1 Puia sp. | reverse complement strand
ATGATGAGGAAGATCAGGAGGATAGTACCCAGCAAACCCATGGAACGTGAATACCATTTGCTACCACGGTTTCCATAATTCACCGCATAACCTACACCCCGCTTTTTGCGGTTTTGAAATTCCAACACCAGTCCCTGAATAATATGTATGAAGAACCCGACGAATAAACCGATTTCAAGTATCCTGATCAACACCATCGAACCCATAAAATGGGCCGCTTTGTTGAACATTTCCCCGCCATCGTTTGCCCAGATACAGGAGTTGATCCCCACATGCACCACTAAAAATGAAACCAGGAATAAACCTGTCAATGCCATCACAAACTTTTTTCCGATCGAAGAGGTAAAGAATTCAGACCATTTCATATAAAGCTCCGGTTGTTGAGAATTAAGACAGGTTCAGATGTTGTGCAAAAATAATACAGGAAAGCTTAACAGTAAATAAATATAAAGCATTAACTAAAAAACTTCGGCTAGACCTTCCGTAAGTAAAATAGGCTTAAAATCGCGGTTCTTTATTATCTTAGCCGCTCAAAACACCGTTGCATGAAACGAGATGATGATTTTGAAGCGAATCTGGCTGGTGATGACGGGCCCGGTGAAGAGAGCAAAACCAGTTGGTTTAAGCGCATCAAGAAAGGCATTCTGACCAGTACGGCCGAAAAAAAAGAAACGCCTGAAGGCCTTTGGACAAAATGTCCTAATTGCAACTATATCTGCACGGTAACCGAATTAAGGGAAAATTTGTTTGTTTGTCCTAAATGCAATCACCACCACCGTATTGGAAGTGAGGAATATTTTGATATCCTTTTCAACAACAACCAGTATGAAGTGATGTATGAAAATATCCGCTCCAAGGATTTTCTTCATTTCACTGATTTAAAATCATACGAGAAGAGACTGGAGGAGACCTGGAGTAAAACAGACATAACAGATTCCATCAGGATCGCTGCAGGCCAGGTAAAAGACCACCATATGGTGATCGGTTGCATGGATTTTGAATTCATTGGTGGTTCATTGGGTAGCGTAATGGGCGAACGGATCGCCAGAGCAGTGGATTATTGTCTCGCCAATAAATCTCCGCTGATGATCATTTGTAAATCAGGTGGCGCGCGGATGATGGAAAGCGCTTTCTCGCTGATGCAACTCGCCAAAGTATCCGGAAAATTGTCAGAATTGACGGACGCAAAAATTCCTTATATCTCCCTGCTTACGGATCCGTCTTTCGGTGGCATATCCGCTTCATTTGGCATGTTGGGCGATCTCAACATTGCAGAACCCGGCGCACTCATCGGCTTTGCCGGCCCACGGGTCATCAGGGAAACCATAAAGAAGGATCTTCCCGAAGGTTTCCAGCGCAGCGAGTTCCTGCTCGAGCATGGCTTCCTGGATTTTATCGTGAACAGGAAGGAATTGAAGGACAAGATCGCTACGGTGCTGACCTTATTTAAAAATTAATTTCACTGAATAATATTTTGAGTGGAGGTAACTTTACCTCCTCTTTTATTTTACCATGAGCGAAATTAGGAACAGATCGGCATATCATGATTATTTCATCGAAGACAAATACGATGCGGGGATGGTTTTGGCCGGTACCGAAGTAAAGTCCATCCGCGAGGGTAAAGTCAGTTTTGCAGATAGCTTTTGCATTTTCTACAAGGGTGAACTTTGGGTGAAGAACCTGCATATCGCCGAATATCGGTTTGGCACGACCAATAACCATCTGGCTGTTCATGATCGAAAACTGTTGTTGACCAGGAAAGAATTGCGTAAACTCGAGTCCAGGATCAAAGAGAAAGGCTTTACCATTGTTCCTCTAAGGATCTTTTTCTCAGATAAAGGGCTCGCCAAGATGGAGATCGGCCTCGGTAAGGGGAAAAAATTATACGATAAACGCGAGACCATGAAAGAACGGGACACAGCAAGGGAAATGAAGCGCTACCTCAAATAAGTTGACTTTCAGGGTTTGATGGTCACCGTCGACCAGCTCAAATATTTTAGCCACGTAACATAATGATTATGCAAGATTCTCGTTATATGAAGTTGATATTCATTTCTTTTCTTGATTTTCCAGGTTGATTTGGCCCGATATTTTCTTTTATATTCATTAACAATGAGGAAATTACTCTTATTCGTAACCTTGTCAGCCTCGATTAGCCTGCAAGCACAAAAAGTGACCGGCTACTGGTATGGGCAGGCCAATGTGGAAATGGCGGGAACTATACACAACAATTATCTTACCGAACTGATCATTGCCCAAAAGGGAAACAAGGTGAAAGGTTTTTTTGGTTATTATTTCAAGGATGTTTACCAGAGTTTCCTGGTCAAAGGCAGTTTCGATCCCCAAACCAGACAGATCATCATCCGGGATATCCCCATCATCTATTTCAACACCAATTCCACAATAAACAGCGTGGATTGCATCACGAGTTTCTATGGCACCCTGCTTGTTTCAAAAGTGAAAACCACCCTCACGGGTTATTTTTTACGCGATAAAAAATATACCTATACTTGTCCTGATCTGCGGGCTACCTATACCTTGTTCAATCCGGAAGTCAATGAAGACAGTCTTTTTAGTGATGTGGCTTCGATTAAAAGATTCTGGAAACCCACACCCGCGAATTATGGAATTGCCGAAGACGAAACCAAGACAACGGCAAAGGTAACAGACGCAAAAAAAGAAAAGTCGGAAAGCCTGGTTCAGTCATCGACTTCAACAGGCTTTGTTCCCGTCTCCCTGCCACCTGCTATCAAATCGTCCTCTCCGGTATTAAGAAAAGATATTCTGGAGATCAATGAGGCATTCAAGAAAAGAAAAGCGATCGTTGGAAAAGAATTAGAAATCAGTTCAGACAGCATCCGCCTGAGTTTTTATGACAATGCAGAAATAGATGGCGACAGCATTTCCGTTTTTCTCAACAGCAACCTTCTGTTGGCTCACCAGGAGTTGAATGCACAGGCGTTGAACGTGTACATTAAACTTGATAGCCTGAAAGAGATCAATGAAGTGAGCATGTTTGCGGAGAATTTAGGCAAGTATCCCCCAAATACTGCACTCATGGTGGTCAATGACGGAAGCAACAGGTACGAAGTTTACCTCAGCAGTGATTTCAAAGGTAATGCCACCATCCGTTTTAAGCGTAAAAAAACCCAATAGTCAGTTCCTCATTCCTTATGTCTAATTCCTTATTTCTTATTTCAAAAAAGCTCTGTCTGTTTCTGATCACCTTTCTTCTGCTCCCACTCCATCACCATACTCTTGCTGTAATCGGCCAGTTTGCTTCCGACCGCTTTCCAGCCCATGATTTCAACCATTTTGATCACTTTAAATTTTGCCTTGCGGATCTGGGCACCACGACCGGATTGCACAATGAGGATGGGTTCTTCACTGGTTGACACCGCTTCAAGCCTGTTGCCCTCCCCTTCTTTGATGAAAAAGAATTTCGTATGCAGGGTGGTCGTCTCGATCTTGAACCGTTTGATATTGTATTGCAATTTTTCGTTGTCGAGATATACTGCAGTAATGATCTTTTCAGGATCAAATTTTTCAATCAGCAGGATCTTATCGGCTTCAAAACGCTGGGTCAGGCCCTGGTCCGTGATCTCATAATTTCCGTCGTTATAGACCACGAGGATCTTATCATCGGCTTCGAAACTGCCAAGCGATTCGCCTTTTTCTTCCGTATTCAGTCTTCCGAAAGTGTCGTCGAACCAGAGTTTACGCCCTGCCAGCGTGGATTTACCGGCTTCCTTGAACCTGATGCTGCGGATGGGATATTTGGTTACCTGGTTGCCGATGCTTGAACGCCCCTTGATCTCCAAGGTTTCAAAATAGAAATCGAATTCTTTGATCCGCGCAGTACAATTCGGGCTAAGGATCACTTTCACCACCTCTGTTTCGCCATTTGGATTAGCGGAAAAATAATGAACCTTCGTCTTGTCTTCATCCTTCGCCAGGTCATATTCTTTGTCACGTGTTACTCCGGTCACGTTAAATCTCTTGGCAAAACTAACGCCTGTCTTGCCATCGGTGTAGATCATATTATAGGTGGTGCGCTCGTCATTTTTCCTGAACACAGCCACATGAATAATGTCCTTCCCTATAAAAGCCTTTTCTGCGACCTTAACGACTTTCATTTTTCCGGCCTTTGTGAAGGCGATGATGTCATCCAGGTCTGAACAATCTGTTACAAATTCGTCCTTCTTTAGTCCTGTTCCAATAAATCCTTCCGACCTGTTTACATATAATTTTGTATTGGCAATCGCTACCTGTTTGGCCTGAATGGCTTCGAACAATTTGATTTCTGATTTGCGTTCACGCCCCTTTCCATATTTCTTCAGCAGGTTTTCATAATAGGCCACGGCATAATCAACCAAGTTGTTTAAATCAAACTTAACCTGCTTGATCTCCACCTCCAGGCCCTTGATCTGGGCATTCAGTTCGTCAATGTCCAGCTTGTAAATTCTTCGTACGGGCTTTTCCGTGAGTTTAAGCACATCCTCCCTCGTAATGACGCGTTTCAGTTGCTTACGGAAGGGTTCAAATCCCCTGGCGATCGCATCCAGCACTTTTTCCCAGTTTTCGTGTTTCTTTTCTAATTCTTTATAGATCCTTTCTTCGAAGAAGATCTTTTCCAGGGAAGTATAATGCCACTTGTCTTGCAATTCTTTTAGTCTGATCTCCAGTTCCTTTTGCAGCAGTTCCTTGGTATGATCAGCGGAAATCTTCAGCAGTTCTGAAACGCCCGGGAATTCGGGTTTCTGATCCTTGATCACGCAGGCATTGGGTGAGATGCTTACTTCACAATCTGTGAACGCATATAAGGCGTCAATGGTGATGTCGGGTGAGATGCCGGGCGCCAGGTCTATCTGGACCTCTACTTCCGCTGCTGTATTGTCAGTTACTTTTTTGATCTTGATCTTGCCCTGGTCATTGGCCCTGATGATCGAATCGATCAATTGCGTGGAGGTGACACCGTAAGGCACATCGCGGACCATCAGCGTCTTCTTGTCCAGCTCTTCAATATGGGTCCTCACT
>DATHGW010000327.1:0-2961 GCA_035317445.1 Puia sp. | reverse complement strand
GAAGCCATGAACTGCATTTTGAGGTGGAAGTGGAAAAGAAAAAATGGTAAAGAACTAATCTGCATCAATAGAACACAAAAAAATAATACAATGATTCAATCAGTAATTTTATTACAGGCATCTCCGGGCGGCAGCAGTTTTTCCTTTATTTTATTGGGTGGTATGATCCTCGTGTTCTGGCTGTTTATGATCCGCCCCCAGCAAAAAAAGGCAAAGCAGGCTAAGCAATTCCAGGAGAACATGCAGAAGGGCGACAAAATTGTAACCATTGCCGGAATTCACGGCACGGTGAACAAGGTCAACGAAGATGGCACGGTGATGATGGAAACCAGTCCGGGCAGTTACCTCAAAATTGAAAAGTCAGCGATTTCCATCGAATGGACGCAGAATATCAATAAGTCTGTCGTGGCGGCAAAATAAACGTCGGATTGCTGTTTCGCTGATTCAATACTTCATTCATCACTCCTTTTCATGTGCTGAAAATCGGACTTACGGGCGGCATTGGTTCGGGCAAGAGTACGGTTGCCGGCATTTTCGAAGTGCTGGGCATACCCGTCTACTATTCAGATGACGCCGCCAAAAGACTGATGAATGAAGACCCTGACCTCCGGCAGGCAATCACCCTGGAATTCGGAACAGATGCCTATCTCCGTGGCCGGTTAAACCGTCCCTTTATCGCAGCACAGGTCTTCCGGGATAAAGTAAAACTCGACAAACTGAACGCACTGATCCATCCCGCAACCATCCGGGATGGAAACCTGTGGATGCAACGGCAAAAAACCGCTTATGCCGTTAAGGAAGCAGCCCTCATCTTTGAAAGTAACGTTGACCAGTACCTGGATTATGTAGTAGGCGTATCGGCCCCGGAAAATCTGCGTATACAACGAACGATGGAACGCGATGCCATCAGCCGGGAAGAAGTGCTCAGCCGGATGAAAAATCAAATGCCAGAAGAAGAAAAAATGCAACGCTGCGATTTTATCATTTATAACGATGAGCAACATGCCGTGTTGCCCCAGGTCATTGCATTGCATGGCAGGTTAATGGAAATAAGGAATGAGGGCCTGATGATCAGCTGAGTTTCGCCAATGCATCCTTGATGCGGCTCCAGGCCTTTTCGATATTTTGCATGCTGTTGGCGAAAGAGAACCTGACGCAATTGGGTTCGCCGAACGCGTCGCCCATCACCGAAGATACATGCGCCGTGTTCAGCAGGTACATGCTAAAATCAGATGCCCCGCGAATAATGCTGGTGCCATCCGTTTTGCCGAAATAGGCAGAAACGTCGGGGAAAATATAAAAAGCACCCTCTGGCTTAAAACATTTTATACAGGGAATTTCTTGAACCAGTTCAAGGGTTCTTCTTCTTCTGCGCGTAAATTCTTCCACCATGTCAAAAGATGGTTTCAGATCGGATGTCAAAGCGATCACGCCGGCCTTTTGGCTGATGGATGAAGTGCCGCTGGTAAACTGGCCCTGTAATTTTTCACAGGCTTTAGCTACCTCTACCGGAGCAGCAATATACCCAAGCCTCCAACCGGTCATGGCGAATCCCTTGCTCAACCCATTAACAATAACAATTCTTTCCCTGAGATCCGCAAATTGCGCAATGCTTTCATGTTTGCCTACAAAATTGATGTATTCATATATCTCGTCTGAAATGATAAAAATACCAGGATGTTTCCTGAACACCGCTGCCAACGCTTCAAGTTCAGGTTTACTATACACCGCTCCGGATGGATTGCAGGGCGAAGAGAAGAGAAAAACTTTCGTCCGGGGCGTAATGGCAGCTTCCAGCTGGGCCGGTGTAATCTTAAAACCTGCTTCCAGTGGAGTATGCACTTCAACAACTTTTCCCTTGGCGATTTTGACTAATTCAGAATAAGTGACCCAATAAGGTGTGGGTATGATCACTTCCTCACCCTCATCCACAAGCGCTAATATGGCGTTGGCCAGGCTTTGCTTAGCTCCGGTGGAGGCTACGATATTTTCCGGCTTATAGTCAAGCTGGTTGTCGCGTTTAAATTTGGCACAGATCGCTTCGCGCAGGTCCATGAATCCTGAAACGGGAGTATAATGACTCCAGTTATCATCGATGGCTTTCTTGGCTGCATCTTTGATGTGCTGCGGCGTATCGAAATCAGGTTCGCCCAAACTGAGGTCGATGACGTCGACGCCTTTCGCCCTTAATTCCCGGCCCAGTTTGGCCATTTTTAATGTCTCAGGTTCACTAAACCGATTCAGAATAGACGATAGTTGCATATTGATTTTCAAATTTAGCGCGGCGAAGGTAGGAAAAATAGAGAATAATTGGCGAGTGGCCGGCGGCAAGTGGTTAATGGTGAGTAGCTAGTGGGAAAATGAAGGGTAGACAATTAAATCCCTACTAGCCACTCGCCACATCCCACTCGCCATAAACCACTCGCGACGGCACTTCAATTATGCCTCACCTCCCCGATTTTCAACGCCGTTTCGCCGCTGCCGTTAAGAAATCCCTGGGCGAAAACAGTATAGATCTTTCCTCCTGAAAAACTCAATGAATCCTGCAGCACAATGGTCGAATCTACTGCAACTGTCATATTGTACCGTCCGGATTTTACTGTTGTAAAACGGGAATAAAGAGTCGCACTCGGATTTTCTCCGACGTAGGTTTGCTGGCCGAGGGAAAAAGTATCTTTCGCATTCGTCATGAATACCTGCAGTATTGCGGTATCCGGTACGAGATCAAGAAACCTCATGGAAGAAAGGGTATCTGCCGGAGGATTCAAAGCATCTCCCAATAGCAGGGCCTTTAATTGGCCTGCGTGCAGGGTGTCGTAGATAAACAACGAATAATATTTGTTGATCTGCAGGAATAAATTCCCGTCAATATACAAACTGTCTTTCGGCGTCACCCGCAGGTTGTTGGTGCCCGAAACGCCCGTTAGGTAAGGATCACCAGCAATGCCGGTCGTGCTCCCG
>DATHGW010000326.1:0-7113 GCA_035317445.1 Puia sp. | reverse complement strand
GGATTTTTCAAATGGACTAAGCAAAGCTTGCGCGAAAAGCTGGATTGGGAAAATGCACAGTAAGAAAGCAATGACCTTTTTCATAAATGTAAAATGTAAAATATTAAATGTAAAAGTAACTATTGTCCTCACTTTTACATTTTACATTTAATATTTTACATTTTACATTTCACGGTCATTTTCTTTCAAGCAATTGGAAGAACTGGTCCAATTGTGGAAGGATGACAATGCGGGTACGGCGATTTGCGGCACGTCCTTCGTTACTGTCATTAGAGGCAACAGACACGTATTCGCTTCTTCCTGCAGCCGTAATATGCGCCGGAGGCAGACCATATTTATTTTGCAGGATCCTGACCACCGATGTAGCGCGCTTTACGCTGAGGTCCCAGTTATCAATCAGCACGCCCCTGTTGTAGGGAACATTGTCGGTATGTCCTTCTACCATGAATTCGATCTCTGGTTGATTCTTCAGCACCAGGGCCACTTTGCCCAGGACTTCCTTTGCTTTCTCCGTAACATCATAACTGCCGCTCTTAAAGAGGAGCTTATCGGAAATATCAATATAGATCACTCCTTTGTCCACTTTGATGTTGATGTCCTGGTCATTCATATTGCCGATGGCGCCCTTCAGATTCATCACCAGGGCCAGGTTCAGGGAGTCTTTGTGTGCAAGGGCGGCCTGCAGGCTCTGGATATACGTATCTTTTGCGCCGATATTGTCGAGCGATTTCTTGATGCTTTCGGCCTGTGAACTGGAAATAACCGACATATCCTGCAATTGTTTCAGCGCCATGGTATTGTTTTCTTTCAGCAGCGCGATTTGCTTGGTCAGGTTGTCCACCTCCGACTGCAGGTCGTTTTTCTTCCTGTTCAGGTCATCACTTGCATCATTACACGATTTCAGATCCTTTTGAACAGTGGCGTAAGCATTGTTGAGGGAATCGTATCTGGCCTGCGCCATTTTCTGCATGGTATTGAACTTCTTGGTGCTGACACAGGAAAAGAGCAGAAAAGAACAAATCCCGAAAAGAAAACTTTGTTTGAGTTTCATATAGTTGATGGTTTTAGAATGGATAATCATAGTTGACAGAACAAAGATAAAAAAAACCCGTCGGCTTCTTTTGCCGGTTGAATAATTCACAGCAAACAATGACCTTTTTTCAATAATTTACAATCAGGGACCTTATATGAGCTACAGTTTGTCTGATATATTCTTTATCCTGGCGATTTTTCAATTGTTGTTTATTAGTTTTTTCCTGTTCACCTATGAAAAAGGGAAACGGATCAGCAATGGTTTATTGAGTTGTTTTTTCCTGAGCATTTGTCTTAACCTGATCGATGTTTTCCTGCTAATGAAACGGATCTATTTTGCGAACCCTTCACTGGCTGGCTGGGGTAACTGTTTGCCGCTCTTGTTTGGGCCCTTCCTGTTTCTGTACACGCAGTCCGTCCTGCAAAAAAATTTTGTATTAAAAGGAAAAAAATGGCTTCATTTTGTGCCTTTTATACTTTTTTTTCTCGGCACTGAGGGATATTGGTTGTCCCGATCAACAGATTTTCAGAAAATAATCCTCAATCATATTATCGAGCGGAAAATTCCCACTTCCATTTACCTGGCTTCTTCCCTGATATTCCTCCAGTTTATCGCGTATGTAACCGCCTCCCTGCGGATCATCAAACGGTATCAGTTGACCGCAAGCGAAAAATTCTCCGAATACCGCCGCACCAATATATCCTGGCTTTATTCAACCATCATTTTTTTTACGGTGCTGATGGCTGTATTCATGCTCAATGGCTATTTGGGACTGACTTCCTTTGCAAAATATTATTACCTGGCTTTCACACTGGTCATTCTCGCCTTGCTCGTGTTTGTCATTAAAGTGGTTTTAGCGACCATGAAAAGTCCGGATTTATTTACTGTAGCCGATGAGAAACCTGTGTCGTCAAGCCGGTCTGTCCCGGCCCTTTTGGAAGAAGACGATAAGCAAAAGATACTGGAAATGGTCCTGCATCATATGGCGGCCCGGAGACCCTTCCTGGAACCCGAATTGACCCTTGACCAGTTGGCCTCCCAGCTCAGCATCAGGCCGAAGATCCTTTCTCATGTCATCAATGAAAGATTGAACCAGAACTTTTTTGACTTTGTCAACCGCTACAGGATAGAGGAAGCCAGGCGCTTGCTGACCAATCCACCAGATAAAAAAATCACAGTGCTCGAAGTTTTGTATGAAGTGGGTTTCAATTCCAAATCTTCCTTCAATACCTTGTTTAAGAAGCATACCGGGCTCACGCCCAGCGAATTCAGGAAAAAAAATCTTCGCAAATAATCGTTCGACTTTAAGACGAAACAAACCCGAACGCATTAAATCCGTTCGGGTTTGTTTTGTCGGTCGACAATGCCCTGCCGGTAATAGCATATTTGCTCCATAAAACTTTTTAATATGGAACAGTTATCATCCCACACACCTGCATTCAATGGTATTTCAAAGACAGCAAGTTCCAAATCGCTTGCGTTTGGTCTTTTAGTTGCGGCCTCAGTCAGCAGCATTTTGTCTTCTCCGAAATGGGGAATGGCGCTTTTTGCCTGGATGGCCCCCGTTTTTTATTTGTATTTTTTTCGCCTGTCCAATGTCAAAAAGAAAATGCTTTTGGCCCTCCCGGTTATGGTATTCAGTAGTCTTACCGGCATGCTCGACGTTGTCCCTTTCCCGCTGCCGGTCTTGCTGGCCTTTGCCATCCTGGAGGGGATTAAAATGCTGGTTATTTATCGAACGGACCAGCTGATTGCAGGCAAGACAAATCATTTTCTGAGTACGCTGTTCTTTCCTGCGGCTTCTGTGAGTTTCGCTTTTTTAAGTTCAAAAATGGGCGGCGGCGTGTGGTGGTCGGTCGCCAATACCCAATTTTCATTTAAATGGTTGATCCAACTGGCTTCGGTAACCGGTTTATGGGGTATCAGCTTTATGATCTATTGGTTTGCCTCCGTAGCCGTTTGGGCATTGAAAAACCGCAATTCCAAACGATCGTCGGCTAAAGGCCTGATGATTTTTGGCTCGGCGATGATCCTGGCGCTGTCTTTTGGAGCATTCCGGTATCATGTTATTGATTCGGGCCAGCATCGGGTACGGGTTGCCGGGGTAACTTTTCCAATGCTGGGGTTCCTGGAAAATTTGTACCGGGATTATAGTGGAGAACAGGTTTGCATCGATCCAAAAATTGCTGTTGGTTCCGCAGCCTTGCGAAAGGTGAACCAGGCGCAACTGCCCTTTGTTGAAAGCGCCGATACCATTCGGTTCAGGCGTGGATATGCGGCACTTAACCAAGCCATTGACAGTCTTTTCAAGCTCAGTCAGCGTGCGGCCGACAGCGGTGCAAGCATCATCATCTGGTCGGAAGCCAATGCGATTGTTTTTGGTTTCGATGAAAGATCATTGGTTGCCCGCGGGAAAAATTTTGCTGCAAAGAACAAAGTCTACCTGCAGATGGCCATGGCCGTTATTCACCCTGGTAAGATCACTGCCGGGAGCAAGTTCCTGGAAAATGAAGCCTTGTTGATTGGTCCGGAGGGACAGCTTTTAAATACTTTTCACAAGAATAATCCTGTTCCCATGGCCGAGGCGAGTGTACCGGGTGACGGCCTGATTCCCCAGGCCAGCACAGCATACGGCAAATTATCAACTTCTATTTGTTATGATGCAGATTTCCCCGTTCAGATGCGCCAACTCGGAAGACAGCATTCAGATGTTTTGTTGCTTCCTTCAGGCGACTGGTATGCGATATCTCCCTATCACAGTTATATGGCGATATTCCGGGGCATCGAAAATGGCAATTCAGTGATCAGGCAGGCGAGCGGCGGTCTTTCTTTGGCCAGTGATTACAGAGGAAAAATTCATGCTTCCTTGGACTATTATCAGCCAGGCGAGAAATTCTGGGTCGCCAATGTTCCTTTCGGGCATGTACAAACGCTGTATGCAGTGATTGGAGATGCATTTGCGTATGGATGTGTGGCTGTGGCGATGGCGGGGTGGATATTGATGGGCTTAAGCGCAATGCGCAGGAGGCGGCATGTGCTCTCCGTTCAGTCACCGGCACAGGCCCTGGCATAATAAATCAGGGCACAAAAAAAAGCATCTCGTCCAAGACGGGATGCTTTTCCAATAAATTTATGACTAAGCCGATTTGGCCAGTGCATTCACTTTCTTAGCCAGTTTACTTTTTAAATTTGCGGCCTTATTTTTGTGGATGATCCCCCTCTTGGCCATCTTATCGATCTGGGAAGCGACATCGGAGAATTTTTCGCCTGCTTCTTTTTGGACCTTGATCTCTTTCAGATCACGGATCGCATTCCTGGTCGTTTTGCCATAATAGCGATTACTGTCCCTGCGCTTGGTAGCCTGACGTACATCCTTTTTTGTTGCCTTATGATTTGCCATGCAAAAGAAAATTTTGGACGGCAAAGATAGGGAAATTCAGGTAAAGCTGGCAAAATAATGCGAAAGAATTAAAAAAGAAAGCCCCCGCCTTTCGGCCTAACTGACTCTGCCTCAAAGCCAAATTGATATTAACGGATCGCTATTTTAACCGATATTTGTGGTCCTATTGTAAAGGCCGATTTTCATGAAAGATTTTCAGTACATCACCAATTCGTCTCCGGCTTATATTGAAGGTTTATACCAGGATTTTGTAAAAGATCCGGCCAGTGTAGATCCGGAGTTCAAGAAATTTTTTGAAGGGTTTGATTTTGCCCTCACGCAGGCGAAACCCGCAACCAATGGAGCCAGCAATGGATCCCTGGGCACTCCTGCAAAAGAAACGCAATATAAAACAACCGATGGGGTTGATTGGAAGAAAGAATTGGGCGCCTATCGCCTGATCCTGGGCTACCGCAACAAGGGTCACCTGCTGGCCAAAACCAATCCCATTCGCCCCCGTAAAGACCGCGGGGCCAACCTGGAGCTCAGCTTCTTTGGATTTACCGATGAAGACCTCGATAAGAACTTTTTTGCTGGTAACCTGATCGGGCTGGGAACAACGACCCTTCGGAAAATCCTCGAACACCTTCAAAAATGTTATGCCGGGCATGTGGGCATTGAATTTAAATACATCAGCGACCAGGTCAATATCGACTGGCTTACTAATGAGATCGAAAAAAAATTCCTGGACCCTTTGCCCCTGACGAAGAAGAAGCGTATACTCGAAAAACTCAACGAGGGCGTCATGTTCGAAAAATTCCTGCACACAAAATATGTCGGGCAGAAAAGATTTTCATTGGAAGGTGGAGAGACGACGATCCCTGCCCTGGATGCCATCATCAATACCGCAGCAGATCACGATGTGCAGGAAGTAGTGATCGGCATGGCGCACCGCGGAAGATTGAATGTGCTGGCCAATGTACTGGGCAAGACCTACGAACAGATTTTCAGTGAATTCGAAGGCACTGCTACCCTGGATCAAACCATGGGCAGCGGGGATGTGAAATATCATATGGGATATGGTAGTGAATTGCATACGCCATCCGACAAAACGGTCCACTTGAAACTGATGCCCAATCCTTCTCACCTCGAAGCTGTGGACCCTGTGGTGGTAGGATTTGCCCGGGCCAAAGCAGACGTGATGTATGCCAGTGATTTCGATAAGATATTGCCGGTATTGATCCATGGAGATGCTTCGGTGGCGGGGCAGGGGATCGTATACGAAGTGTTGCAGATGTCGGACCTGGAAGGATATTATACCGGAGGAACAGTTCACTTTGTGATCAATAACCAGATCGGTTTCACGACGGATTTTGACGATGCCAGGAGTTCGGACTATTGTACCTCACTGGCTGCGGCCGTTCACGCACCGGTACTTCATGTGAATGGAGACGATGCTGAAGCGGTGGTGAAATGTGCAGAGATCGCCACCCGGTACCGGCAGGAGTTCAATGCCGATTTTTTTGTTGACATGGTTTGCTACCGCAGGCATGGACACAATGAAGGCGACGATCCGAAATTTACC
Source organism: Puia sp. (assembly GCA_035317445.1). Classification (GTDB taxonomy): domain Bacteria; phylum Bacteroidota; class Bacteroidia; order Chitinophagales; family Chitinophagaceae; genus Puia. The sequence goes on along the minus strand of DATHGW010000326.1, from coordinate 1,116 downwards.
CAGCCCCACATGTACGCATTGATCGAAAAACATCCCAACCCCAGGGAGATATATACGCAGTTTCTTATTGAAAACGGTGAAGCGGACGCCAAGGAGCTGGCGAAGGACATGGAGAAAAAATTCTGGGAGGACCTGCAGGAGCGGCTGGATGAAGTAAAACAAAAGCCATTACCCTACAATTACCAGCAGCCCGAACTATGGTGGAGGAGTTTGCGTAGGGCAACGGCTCAGGATTTCGGCCAGTCACCCACAACGGCCATCAGCGAACCTGACCTGAAGAAAATATTCGATGCCATGATGAAATGGCCGGATGACTTTACGCCCCTGAGGAAGGTGGAAAAACTGTTGCAGGATAAGATCAAGCTCTACACAGAAGAGAAAAAGCTCGACTGGGCTTCGGCCGAACTGTTATCCTATGGCAGCCTGCTGCTGGATGGAAAAGATGTGCGCATGAGCGGGCAGGACGTGAGGCGGGGCACATTTTCGCACCGGCATGCCGTGTTGAGAGATGAAAATACGGATGTATCCTACAATCGCCTGAGCCGGATCCCCGGCGCTAAGGGACAGTTCAGGATATATAATTCTCTCTTGAGTGAATTCGGGGTGCTCGGTTTCGAATATGGATACACGTTGGCTAACCCGAACACCCTGGTGTTGTGGGAGGCCCAATTCGGTGATTTCTGTAATGGAGCGCAGATCACCATTGATCAGTTCATTTCTGCAGCCGAACAAAAATGGCAGCGTATGAGCGGCCTTGTGCTTTTGCTGCCACATGGATATGAAGGGCAGGGGCCGGAACACAGCAGCGCAAAAGTAGAACGCTTCCTGCAGATGTGCGCCGAGCTAAACCTCGTCGTGACCAATATCACGACGGCAGCAAACCTCTTCCATGCTTTCAGAAGACAGCTGGCCTGGCCCTTCCGCAAGCCGCTGATTAATTTTTCGCCCAAGGCCAACCTGCGTCACCCGGGGAGTTATTCAAAAATAGAAGAGTTCACTAAAGGTGGATTCAGGGAACTGATCGATGACAGTTTTATCACTGATCCGGGTAATGTAAAAAAGGTCTTATTCTGCAGCGGCAAAATTTATTTTGACCTGGCAGAACGTCAACAAAAA
>DATHGW010000325.1:0-3489 GCA_035317445.1 Puia sp. | reverse complement strand
CGCGCTGACAGCAGCCATCGTGGCCTCGCTGGCAGGTAAGGCGAACAGCATATCCACTATTTTTTCATTGGATATCTATCACAAATTTTTTAATAAGGAGGCAAGCGAAAACCAATTGGTGAAAACCGGCCGATGGGCGGTAATCGCGGCTATGATCATGGCCAGCCTGGTGGCTCCCGCGCTTCGAAACCTTGACCAGGCCTACCAGTTTATCCAGGAATATGTGGGATTCATTTCTCCCGGCGTACTCGCGATTTTTTTACTGGGATTTTTCTGGAAGAGGACCACCGCCGCTGCGGCCTTGACCGCTGCACTGTTGACCATTCCTCTATCCGCCCTACTCAAATTTTTACCGGTATGGACCAACGGCTATTTCCCCGATTATCCATTCCTCGACAGGATGTCCATCGTTTTTGTCACCATTATATTGCTCATGGTCATCATTAGCCTGATGAACAAACAAAACAAAGAAAAACCAGCCATTATTATTGTGGATAAAAGCATGTTTCACGTAACGCCCGGCTTTATTGTTGGCTCAGTCATTATTTTCGGGGTATTGACCGCATTGTATACGGTTTTCTGGTAAAAAAATATTAACTTAAAGCATTCATTGCCTGCATCTTTTTGTATAAATCACGCAATATGAAACAAGAGACTATGTTATCCAAAGAAGAAATGAATCCCCTTCAAAATATTGAACAATGGGATGAGGATGTACTTGACCGTTATCCCGAACCCGGCCAGCCCGCCAAGGCCAAAGAGGAATTCCGAAATTACGATAACCCCGTCCGGGATACGGTCCGTGAATTTTACCGGCTTAACCACACTTACCAGACCTACGATTTTGTGCTGGCAAAAGAAAAGGAATTTCTTCAATTCAATCGGAAAGAAATGCCTGTCTGGAATGCGATGGAATTTCTGAACACCCTGGTGGATGATTCAGATCCTGACACGGACCTGGACCAATTGCAACATCTGTTGCAAACCTCCGAGGCGATCCGTGCTGATGGCCATCCCGATTGGTTTGTGCTGACCGGATTCATTCACGATATGGGAAAAGTATTGTGTCTTTTTGGAGAACCGCAATGGGCCGTCGTAGGAGATACTTTCCCGGTGGGATGCAAATTCTCGGATAAAGTCGTTTATCCGGAATTCTTTGATCACAATCCGGATGCGCAGGATGAACGATATAATTCTAAATATGGCGTTTATACCCCTGGTTGCGGACTGAAAAATGTGCATATGTCCTGGGGACATGATGAATACCTGTACCAGGTGGTGAAAGATTATTTGCCCGAAGAGGGACTGTACATGATCCGCTACCATTCCTTTTACGCACAACACCGCGAACATGCTTATGAACATTTAATGGATGACCATGACCGTGAGTTATTCAAATGGGTAGACAAATTCAATCCATATGATCTTTATTCGAAGAGTCCCAAACCACCCGTACTCCAGGAACTGAAACCTTATTACCAGGATTTGATCGCTAAATACCTTCCTGCGACGATCAGGTTGTAAGTGCTTTTCTATTGTTTTTGGCTGGGAGGTCCGTCATGGGCCTGGTAGGATCGATGAGCAGCCAGAGCAGGCATCCGACAAACAACGCACCGGCGATGATGTACAGCGGTCTGTTAAAATGACGGCCCGCATCGACCATGTTCCCGAAAACAATGGCCATGAAAAAAGCACCCATCTGGCCAAAAAAATTCATTGCCCCAGTCACCGTGCCGGCATTGTTTCCCCCGATATCTGTGCAAACGGCAAAGCCTGCCATCACTCCAAATGAATAAAACCCATTTGCTGTCACTAAAAACGCAGCGCTCCAGTCGGGGTTTGAAGATATTGCGGCAAACAATATGGAAAGACCGGTGCCACCGACTCCCAGCATGCCAATACAACGACGGCCAAACAACAAACCTTTTTTCTTTGCAATCCAATCAATGCAAAAGCCACCGATCAGCAGTCCGGCAATACCTACAATGAAAAGCGTAAAAATGATAGACCCTGATTGCTTTTCAGAAAAATGAAGCTTTTCCTGCAAATAGACGGGCATCCAGGCGATGAAAAAATAATTTGCCCACTGGTAACAAAAATACATCCCCATCAATGCCCATAAGGTCCGGTTTCTAAAAATGAATTTCCAGGGAAGCAAATGTTGCCCTGCCCGATGTCTACGGTTGACCTCGATATAATCTGATTCTTTTTTTGTTATGTTTTTCATTTCGGATGGAAAATTCCTGAACCAGACAACGCAGAGCAGGATCCAAAGCAGGCCAATAAAGCCATTTACATAGAAAGGCATTCTCCATCCATACGCTTCGGCGATGGGGATGATGATCAGCGGGGCGATGGCTGAACCGATCTGTGTGCCGATGCCCATCCAGGGCAGCGCGCGGCCTGTCTCGTTCGCGGGGAACCAACGGGAAATAACGAGCACACTATTGGGCATGGTACCGGATTCACCCATCCCAAATAAAAAGCGGATGATCATCAGGGAGATTAATCCCGAAACCATGCCTGTCAATACCGTGAACAAGGACCACCAAAGTACGATGCGGATATATACAGCTCTGGGTCCGATCCTGTCGCCCCATGCCCCTGAGGGAATTTCAAATAATGCATAAGCCAAAGCAAAGGAAGCAAGCACCCAGCCGAATTGCTCGTTGCTGAGTCCAAGATCGGCCTTGAGTCTTACACCCACTATTGATATGCAAATCCGGTCAAGATAGGTCAGCGTGGTTAAGGAGCAGATAAATGCGAGTACCCGGAAACGGTATGGTATGCTTTGCAACATGTATTGAAAGCTAATGCAATAACTTAGTATTTCAATGGCGTGATGATGAGGATCTTGTTTGTTGGTTCCTGATCTTCACGCCAAAAAACAATTTTTTTTTGTTAAATAAATTAGTAATTTTATAGCTAAATACTTTAGTTATGCCCATTGCCTGTAAAAATCTTAAATACCTGCGCAAACTCCGGGGCTGGACCCAGGAAGAATTTGCCGCGAAATTAAAGATCAAGAGATCGCTGCTTGGAGCCTATGAAGAAGAAAGGGCCGAACCGAGAATCGATGTGCTGGAGACGGTCGGCGATATTTTTAAATTGAGCCTCGATGAATTGCTGCGCAAAGACCTGAATGAAACCAAGGGTGGAAATTATCTTGCCAAAAGAAGGGCGCAGAAATTGGCTTCCGCTACCAATGATATTCAACTCGTGCCGGTGAAAGCAGCGGCGGGCTACCTGGCAGGCTATGCTGACCCGGAATTCCTCGACGAGCTGAACACATTCACGTTGCCGATGCTTGCGCCCGGCAATTATCGTGCATTTGAAATTGTGGGCGATTCCATGCTGCCAACACCCAGTGGATCGGTCATTGTCGGAGAAAAAATAAATGATGTGGAAGAAGTGAAAAGCAACCAGACTTATGTGGTGGTTTCCCGCAACGAAGGCATTGTGTACAAGCGTGTGATGCGGAATAATAAA
>DATHGW010000324.1:0-2749 GCA_035317445.1 Puia sp. | reverse complement strand
AGTTGTTTTGAAGGCGAATGAAAAACCTGTGATCACAGGCTCCCTGGGCAGTTCAGATTCTTTGAAAGGTTTAATAAAACCCGGCTGGAATGAAATCCGCATCATTGCGAAAGGAAATAGATTGCGGCATTATATTAATGGGATTTTAATGAGTGAAGCGGTCGATGAGGATATGGCCAACAGCAAATCCTCGGGTCTTCTGGGCATGCAGGTGCATGTAATGCCTAAGATGAAGGTGGAGTATAGGAATATTTATATAAAAATGGCAGACCGATGACTAGCGATTTGATTACCATGATGGCCAATATTGCGCTGGCGCTATCATTTATTGTGGGGCTCATATTTGGAATCGTTCAGGTCCGGGCGGCGGCACGTGACCGGCGGGAGCGTCTTACCCTCGAGACACTGCGCGAATTTCAAACACGCGAATTTGTCGCACTGATGAATTTCATTAACACCCATGAAATGCCGTCCAGCCGCGAAGCATTGCTGGCGCTTCCTGCCGATGAACTGGTAAACTATATGCAGTTTTCCCAGGAAATGGAATCCCTCGGTATACTTGTCGCAGAGCGGCTCATCAATCTTGACCTCGTGGATAAAACGCTTGGTTCTTTTGTGGTGACTTCCTGGGAGAAATACAAAACGGTGTTCCTGGATATACGCAAGAAAGCACCCGATCCTTTTCTTGGCGAATACTTTCAATGGCTCGCAGAACGTATCGATGAAAGAATGCGAACGTATCCACGCAAACCATTCCATGAGAGTAGTAAGGCCCAAAAGCTGGAAAGATGAGAATTGTTCTAAGAAACGCTTAAAACTTCGAATGGGAAATTCTGTATCAACATTAATCTATAAATACAATCCCAATACGGTAGGAATTATTGCTGTGTATGTTATTTGTTTTTTTTTGGTTCGCCTTTTCTTTTCCTTCACTAGGTTCCGGAGAGATACTTCTGTTTGGTGGTATTTTAGTTGCCATTCCTTTGTATGTTAGATTTGGCAATGACAAAAGAGTTAAGCTAAGAGTTTGGGATGATAGAAAATTGATTTTTGCCACTGATGGAATTCATTTCGGCGAAAATCATTTCCCGGTCAATGAGATGGAGACGGCCGCCATTTATCTTGAGTCTTTTAATGGGTTTGAGTATAGAGAACTTGGTCCGACAATCAATATTCAGGATGTTTATGTCAAGGCGGCCGGCGATAAAAATAATATCTCATTCCGGCATAATGGCGAGGTAACTGATTTTACTTTTTGTCTTACCAGTTATTCCCAGTTTTGTTTGTTTAGAGCGGTGATCAATGACTGGTCAGCTGCCGGAGTGAATGTTGTTCTGAGGCAGGCTTTTGAAGATAACTTTATCGTAGGTGAAATGGAGCATTTTAATAGATCTTCGCATTGAAATGTATAATTTACATTTATTTTCGTTTCATTTATTCGGGCGGACGGCCCAAAATGTTATTCAGATGAACGCTAATATTGCTTGTGCGAAAAGATATATTTCTTTTCCTTCCTTCTCTGTCCTATGTATAACGTTATTCCTTGCAGGTTGCAAGCAACCTGAATCCCTTGATTCGCGGATCAAGCAGATGGATTCAGCGCAGGTTTCAAAGCTTGCCAGATCCGTTGAATCATTAGTCAAACCCGAACTCGCGGAGGGACTAAAGCTTCGGCTATGGGGTGTGGATTCATTGGTCATCTCACCCATTGCCATTAGTATTGACAACAATGGTAAATTGTATTATACAACGACCAACCGTCAAAAAAATTCAGAGTTCGACATCCGTGGTCACCGGGATTGGGAAATTGAATCCATTTCATTGCAGTCGGTGGAAGACAGAAGAGCTTTTCTGCATAAAGAACTTTCACCTGAAAACAGCAAACGGAATGAATGGTTGCCCGATTTGAATCATGACGGTTCCCATGACTGGAAAGACCTGACCGTTGAAAAAGAACATGTTTTCAGCCTGGAGGATGTGAATGGCGACGGCGTTGCCGATAAATCGCAGCTTGTTGTGGATGATTTCAACGACGAGGTCACCGACGTGGCCGGATCTGTGCTAAAGGACGGAGACGATTTATACGTGGCGGTAGCTCCGGATCTGTGGAAGTTGAAAGACAAGGACGGAGATGGCATTGCCGATGAAAAAATATCATTGTCTCATGGCTATGGGGTGCACATTGGTTTTAGCGGACATGGCATGTCTGGCATCGAAATGGGTCCCGATGGCAGGATCTACTGGCAGATCGGTGACATTGGTTTTAATGGCAAAGGACCCGATGGACAAAAATGGGAGTACCCGAACAGCGGTGTTATTGCAAGAGCAAATCCTGACGGCAGTGATTTTGAGATATTTGCCGCAGGGCTTCGCAATACGCATGAATTTGCTTTTGATGAATATGGAAACCTCATGAGCGAAGACAATGATGGGGATCACCCGGGCGAAAAGGAAAGACTGGTTTATATTGTCAACGGCTCCGATGCGGGCTGGAGAAGCAACTGGCAATATGGCAAATACCGCGATCCCAAAAATAATTCCTACAAAGTATGGATGGATGAAAAGATGTGGTTGCCCAGGTTTGATGGACAGGCCGCCTATATCACGCCCTGCATCAGCAATTTTGTGAGCGGTCCCGCCGGCTTTGTATACAATCCGGGCACGGCGCTAAGTCCTCAATACAAAAACACTTTTTTTGTCGCTGAGTTTGTGGGCAATCCCGGCAGCTCCGGTATTTACGGGTTCAAAC
>DATHGW010000323.1:0-2972 GCA_035317445.1 Puia sp. | reverse complement strand
GGGCGCTCGAAGCCTATGGTGCATCCAACATCCTGCAGGAATTGCTCACATTGAAGTCGGATGATATCATTGGCCGTGCAAAGACCTACGAAGCGATCGTGAAAGGCGATAGCATTCCGCGCGCGGGCATCCCTGAATCATTCAATGTATTGGTACATGAATTGAGGGGATTGGGATTGGATCTTAAATTCGAATAGCATCTCGCTAACTGATGAATAATACCCAGGGTCGTTTACGATAGTAAACGACCCTTTTTTTTAACAGAAACCAGTTCAATTCTTTTTCAATTTTAGCATATATCCGCCTCCGGGCGCCATTGAAATGTTCAGCGAATCCCCGCTGCGTATATCCTTATCCGTTATCAGGTAGTCAGAGGCGTACCGCGCGGCATTGACGCCATCGGCGCAAATGGTTGCCTGATAATTCCCGGGTTCCAGGAAATCCAGTGAAACGCTGACGATTCGTGGCGTCCAATCCGTCATCGCTCCGAGGAACCAGTCATTTCCTTTTTTACGCGCGGTAACAATATATTCACCCAGCTTTCCATCGACGATCCTGGTTTCATCCCAGGTAGTCGGAATGCTCCCGAGCAATTCCATAAAGGCAGGTTCCAGCAAACCCTGAGAAGGATTACCCGAAAAGATCTGCATCGGATTATCATACACCACGAACATGGCCAACTGGTGACAACGCGTGCCCTGCGACATGACTTTTTCCGGAATGGGACGAAAAGTTTTTTGCGAGGCATTGTCCAACAATCCCGGTTCATAATCCATGGGACCAGAGACCATCCTGATAAACGGGAGCAGCAGATCATGCCGGGGTGTGGCTTTATCGCTCCAGATATTGTATTCGGACCCCAATACAGATTCCCGCGTAAGGGCATTGGGAAACGTGCGCTCAAATCCTGCGGGTTTGTAAGCACCATGGTACATTAGCATGATTTGTTTGCTGGCGCAGGCCTCAGCAATACGGAAATAAAAATCAACCGCTTTCTGATCATCCCGGTCAATAAAATCCGTCATGATAAAATCCACGCCCCAGCGATTGAACTGCGCCAGCGCGCTGTCGAGCTGGCGGTTAAGTGTATACGCCAATGTCCACAGACTCAGCTTAATGCCTTTAGTCCTGGAATAGGCGGCCAATTCCTCCATATCCAGGTTGGGATTAATCTTAAAAAGGTCCTGATAGTCCGACCAGCCGGCATCCATCATGATGCGGTCAAATCCAAAACGCTTGGCAAAATCTATATAATATTTATAAGTGGCGGTATTGATGCCGGCCACAAATGGCAGGTTAAATAAATTAATGCCGATGGTCCATTCGTCCGTACCCTTACCGGGATTGATCCATGTGGGGTCCGGGACCCTGGATGCTGAAGCCAGCCTGTAGACGATATCGTTGCCCGGCAATTCCCTGTCATGCGACGAAATGGCGATCACGCGCCAGGGATATGCGCGGTTTCCCTTGCAATGTGCCAGGTAATCGGCGCGTTTGGTTACATATGCCTGCGGATAATCGCCTCCACTCAACGCCTCTTCCAGCGGGAAGGGAGCGAAAACAGCTTCGAGGGAATGATTGGCGGTACCCTGCAAAAACATACCGGGATAATCCTCCAGGTCAGATTCGGTGATCAGCGCTTTAATTCCATTTTCACAGTCGACCAGCACAGGTGTGAAACAAAGATTTGAAGGACCAATGCTGTCTAGCGGTTTTACCTGGTACGGCTCCTCGAAGCTGGTATGGAAAATATCCATATCCGCTCTTTTTTGGACTTCGGGGTAATAAGCGGTATAATTTCCGGCAAAATTGAACAGCGCTTTTTCTTGCCTGATGATCACGGAATCTTTCATATGGGTTACCAGCCGGTAGGCAAAGCCATCGTCATAGGCCCTTAGTATAAGCGTGAAGCGCTGGCTGAAATCAATTTTTAATTCATTGTAAACATTCCGTACGATCTTTCTTTTTTCAGGAACAGGAGAAAAGATCGAGTCGTTCACATGGCTAAGGCTGATCTTCCTGATCGTTAGATCATTTGACAATTTAATGCCACTGCCCAGCTCCATGTCAATGACCGCCGAAAGCAATAATGGCCGATTGTTATAATACAAAGAATACTGAATGGACCGGCGGGTTTCTACCGTGACCCGGATCAGGCCATTCGGCGACTTAAGTTGTCTTTTTGATTGCGCAGCGAGATGTATCGTATCCAATAACAGAATACACAAAAGGAATTTTTTCATAACAGGCAGTCTGGGTTCAGGTAAATGCCTGTAATTTATTTAATTCCTGTTATTATTTGATAACTCTTTCTACACCGCGCGCGGGAGATGGTCTACCGGCTCTGCAAAAAGTCGCTGAACAACTTGTAATCGGTATCCATTTTTATGCTCGTTTTCTTTTTTTGCAGCAGCGCCTGAACAGAAAAAGGGACAGGCACTTTTTCGTGGATAATAGGCTCTACCACATCATAAAATTTTACTGGATGGGCTGTCTCCAAAAAAATACCTTTCTCGTCAGGATGCTGTGCAATCCATTTCTTTAAGGCGATCCAGCCCACGGCTCCGTGCGGATCCGGGAGATAATGGAGACAGGAATACATTTCACTGATGGCAGCTGTTGTTTCCACATCTGAGACACTATAACTGCTCAGCATTGTTTTAAGTGAACGGAATTCCTTGTTGAATAATTCCAGCACACGGACAAAGTTGCTGGGGTTGCCTACATCCATCGCATTAGATAAGGTTGGCACGGCCTTTTTGACTTGGTACCCATTTCCCTGCAAATACAGCGGAACAATGTCATTGGCATTGCAGGCCGCAATGAAATGACTAACGGGAAGGCCTGAGTGATTTGCGAGAAGCCCGGCGCAGATATTGCCGAAATTACCACTGGGAACGCTGACGGCGGGAGGATGGTCTTTGTAGGGCCATTGCTGGTAGGCAAACAGGTAATAAAATTGCTGCGGAAAC
>DATHGW010000322.1:0-4943 GCA_035317445.1 Puia sp. | reverse complement strand
AATCGGGTATAAAGGAACATTTTCCTTCGCTTTATTTGAACGTGGCCAGATCGCATGAGAGCCTGGGCAATATGAGTGAAGCCGGCGATTATTACCGGCTGGCGGCTGACAGCGGTGAGCAGCTTCCCAATACAAAATATGCAGACATGATCAAATCGGGCATCAGCGAGGGCCTGAAACGAACCGGAATACTGTCGCCCGTCAATGAAACCATTTCAGGACTTATTGATGGCTGGTGCGGCCAAAAGAACTTAAAAGCGCTTGCCATGGTATTGCCCGCCTGGGTTGGCAATCTTGGATCAACCAATGATATCCATAAACTAATCAGCGCATTGAGCTATTTGAGCGCTTCCCGCTCTCTGTGCCCTGATGAGCAGGCAATTGTTGAACATGTGATCATTCAGCTTTCCAGCCAGTCACTAAACTGACGGATCACGATACTTGCGTAGTTTCAATTCTTGTCTTTTGGCATTGCCGCCCACAAAATGGCATTACGCACCAGCATGTTGTAATTGACATCATCCCACAAATAGGGATCATGTCCAATGCCAATATAAACCATCCGGTGAAAATGTTCGTTGACCCAGATGATCGGGTGGTCGCCCATGGGTTTTCTTTGAGTATACGAAGATTCATCCGCTGTGGCCAGCACGTGTACGTTAGGCCGGGGGCTCTTGTCAAATTCATACCATTCGTCGGAGACCTCAAACTGAGCAGGTAAACCTTTGGTCACAGGATGATTTTGGTCTTCGATCACAAGCATCCCTTTTTGAAAAGGAGGGTGCGGAGAATATACAATCCCGCCCATGAAATCCTGGAACCATTGCCAATAGGGCTTGTCGGCCCCCTTAAAAAAATTGCCGGTGAGGCCGCCCGCATGGATGCCTACCCATCCCTTGCCCTGCTCAATAAAGCGCTGAACGGCCATTTGCTGGGCGCCCGACATATCGAACGGCGCCTGTTGTAATGGTATAAAGACCTGATAACGGGCCAGGTTGGCATCATTGATCAGGCTGGTATCATCGCTGAGGTCAATCTCGAAATTATTTTCTTCGGCCATTTTTTTTAGCGCGGGAAAAGCTGCTGCCATCATCTTAATGTGGTCCTTCGCCTTTGAAGTCGTGACGAAGACGCGGAATGCGGGCGCTTTGAGCCTTTTTATATTCGACAATCCAAAAGCCAATAATAAGAATGAGCCCAGGATCAGCAACGGCAGGTAAGGTTTTATTTGCATGTTATTTGATTTGGGGAAAATGATCTTGTCTCTAAAGATATAAAGACCCGCGGATAGAAGGTGGAAAAAATACTAAGTTTGATCTGTCAACCAAAACAATTTCTATGATTGCAAGGATATGGCACGGAAGGACTGATGCGTCAAAATATGAATCATACAGCGAATTTTTGCGGGTAACGGCGATTCCGGACTACAAGAAAACACCTGGTTTTCAGGGTCTGAACTTTCTTCGCAGGATCTCCGGAAAGGAGGCACATTTTCAACTCATCACCTATTGGCAAAACCTTGAAACGATCAAAAACTTTGCCGGCGATGAAATTGACAAAGCGAAATATTACCCCGAGGACCAGGAATTCCTGCTTGAATTCGAAGAAAAAGTACAACACTTTGAGCTATTTGCAGGATGGCCCGCGCCTGCTACCGCTTCTTTTGGACCAGCGCAATAACGGCAATGAATATCCATACAATATTAACCACGGCCGAAGGAATAGCATGATGGTAAATGGTGTTGACGATGAGGCAGGCGCTTCCGATAATATTTAGCAAATAATAACTCACTGCATCTGCTGCCATTCTTTTGTTCATGTTGAGCGCATAGGCCGTTACAATCATCGCAGACCCTATCCAACCGACGATGTCTATAAGCATGTTCATTTGAATATTAAATGGAATATTAAATCTAAAAAATGGAAAATCTGAATATTTCTACAGCGCAATTTGAACACCGGAGCGGGGATAAGCTCTATAATCTCCAGACCATCGACCGGCTTACTGAAGAGGCCGCCAGGGCAGGACCCGGAGTGATTGCATTTCATGAAACTTCTGTCACGGGTTACACTTTTGCCAGAGATCTTTCAAAGGCCGAAATGCTCGCGCTGGCTGAATATATCCCCGAGGGAGAAACCATCGGGAAACTGGTTGCGATCGCCAGGAAACACAGAATGGTTATTCTCGCGGGACTATTTGAAAAAGACCAGGACGACAACCTGTATAATGCCTATGTGTGCGTAGATGAGCATGGACTGGTCGCGAGGCACCGAAAGATTCACCCATTTATCAATTCCTACCTGGTTCCCGGCAATGAATACACCGTTTTTAATATCTTAGGCTGGAACTGCGGCATCTTGATTTGTTATGACAACAATATCATTGAAAATGTGAGGGCGACTGCCTTATTGGGCGCGGACATTATTTTCATGCCTCATGTGACCATGTGTACCCCATCCACGAGGCCGGGCGCAGGATTCGTGGATCCGTCATTGTGGATGAACCGGATCAAAGATCCAGATGCTTTGCGTGCAGAATTTGACGGTTTAAAGGGCAGAAGCTGGCTCATGAAATGGCTTCCGGCAAGGGCGTATGACAATGGCATTTATGTTGTCTTCTCTAATCCCATTGGGATGGATCACGACCAGGTAAAGAATGGTTGTTCCGTGATCATTGACCCATTCGGGGAAATACTGCATGAATGCCGTATGCTGGGCGATCAGGTAGTGACCGCCCTTGCAGAACCCGGCAAACTTACTCAGGCTGGTGGTTACCGTTATAGAAAGGCGCGGAGACCGGATTTATATGCAGACATTATTGGGCGGCCTCACCATGCCGAATTAAAAGTAATCTGGCTGAACCAGGAAAAAAACTAAAAGATCATTTTGCTTCCTCTTCGACGAAGTGGTCGTATTTTTTTACTGCTTTCTCTATCGCGCGGATCTGTGTTCTGGTGGAACCCGCAAAAGGCTTTGTTTCAACCTGGACCTTATTGTTTTTGACCGTTCTTTTCCACTTTCCTCCGAACCTTCCATCCACCACGATGCTATGAGAAAAAGACGGATCCGGAATATTGTTTTCCGGGGTATTGTGTTTTGGATTGATGAGGGCATTTCGGTTTTTATAACTTATTCCATATTCATCATAGTCAGGCAGCAGGAAGGTGGATTGGATGTTTTTCTTTGTATTTGTTGTTGCCGGTGAAAAAATATATTCCCGGCCATCGATGGTCTCCCGGATGAATGTTGATTTGACAGACGCTATTCCGTCCCGTGCGTCCTTCATGGTAAGTCCCGACCACATGGAGAAATCCTGGAGGGTCGCGGGCCCGCGGCTGGTAAAATAACGAAGCACAAGTGTGGACAAAGCTTCGTCGCGAGGCATTGTTTTGCTGCCTGGCGCTCTTTCTTCCAATAGCGCGTAGGAAAATTGTTTTCCCTGTCTTGCTCCGCTGCAAATGATTCCTTCCAATTCAGCATACATGAGCAGCAGGGCCAGGCGTTCGCCATCTGCAATAATTTTTGCTTTTTCCAGTACTCCCCTGAGGGCGTTGCGGTTAAGTTGATGTCCTCCCTGTAAGGCTTTGGTGATAGACTTGTTTGCAAGTCTGAATACTTTCTGGTCCAGTTCATTCTTACGGTAATAAAATGCACTGATGGCCTTCACGTGCGGGGCCGTAAGGGCCAGCAACCACCGGATATCCTCCGGCGTTACAAAATGCCAGGTTGGGCGCATAAGATGGGTACGAAGAATATGTCCTTCATTTAAAGCTTTTTCAATATCTGCATCCCGGCCACCGGGTAAGCGCAACCCGATTGCCCATTTGGCCATGGCGTATTCCTGGGCCTGCATGGCAACCAGCCAGGAAACAATCTCCTGGGGCTTTTTAGATGCGGGCGACGCGATCTGTTGGTTGATCAGGCGTTGCCGGAGGAACTCGGTGGATCTCATATTGACTGATGATCTTTAATATTGATGCACCTGGGATATGCAGGGCTCGGCATAGTCGATAACGCCTGCCGACTTCCATTCGTTTAGTTTATTTCTGATGCGTAAATAATTATTGGCTGCTTTTATTTCCATGGTAAAGTAGCGGTCGCTCAATGCCTCGGTATAGCAATCAAGCTCAACAAAAGATTCCATGACCTCTTCAATTTGATCAGCATCGTCAATAATGACCACCCAAACGGTAGAATTGCCTGATGGTTCGACTGTTTCCTTGTAGGTCAGCATTTCCTCATCCTCATCATATTCCGCACGCACGATATCATCGCTGGCTAGTTTCGGCACATAAAAGGGAACGGTATCGACTCTGTAAAGTCCCTGCTCACTGTCGACGGGTTCTGCCCAAATGGTTTCCACCGCGATTTGGTCGAGCATCTCGCTGTAAAACCTGAACAGGATCTTAACCGGTTGTGCCGTTGCGGTCGTCATGTCATTTTCGTTGGATTGATTTTGGCGATCATATCGCTTCAACTAATTTCTTGATCTCGACCAATATGGGTTCCCAGCCTCCGCCATCAACAGTTTCACGGTATCTCTTTTCGCCTTCCCCTACCTTGGAATAGTCTCCCTGGGTAACGGTTAAAATCGTCATGTCATCGGCTGCCGATAATTCGTAGGTAACCGTCAGGTAGTTCCCGGGAATATCTTCGATACCTGAATTTGGATCGATGGTCGTATAGGCGAGGAATTTTTCAGGCTGAATGTCAAGGATCGTACCCTTAACAAAAACCATTTCTTTTCCTTCATAATCCGCCGCCCAGAGCAACGGACTGCCAGTTTTCCAGTCAGAAACGGTTTCGCAGCCGAACATGTATTTTTTTGTTTGCTCCGGATTGACCAATGCATCCCAGACTTTGGATACGGAAGCATGAATGGAAATGCGGTTTTTTACGATTAGCGGAGTGCTCATAAATTATAATGTGGCGCAATCTAGTAA
>DATHGW010000321.1:0-11497 GCA_035317445.1 Puia sp. | reverse complement strand
AAATTCGGAAGATGAGCTGATGTCTGTTGCCGGGATTTGGACATAGCATATTTTCCCGTTTTCTGCTGTGGGTTGTGAGTAAAGCCCGACCACGTTTCCTGATGGATCGCTAAACCTGGCTGTTACTTCCGGCGCATCCATGCCAATGGGTTGTACCATCTTGCCGCCCTGCGCAATAACAGCATCCAGCGCTTTCGCGACATCGTCGACCATGATATAGACGAGCAGTCCGGGTTCGTCTGATGGCTCCCTGCCCATGACCCACATGCCACTCACCTGGCCAACGCCGTCATCAAAAGCGATATTGCCTTGATTGTCTGTCCTGGTTTTCCAGCCAAAAATGCCATGATAAAAAGCAGCCGATTCATCGATATTGACAGAGGGTATCTCGAGATAGCATATTTTGCCGTTTCCGAAATCGGGCTGGTTTGCATTTTCCATGTTTTTCTTTTTAGAGCTGTTGTTATAATTTATTTTTTTGTGCCGGCCTTGACCGGATAATCTTTTTCTTCCAAAATAAATATTTCTTCTAAAGGCTTGTCAAATACTTTTGCGATTTTAAGAGCGAGAAGGGTTGACGGAATGTATTTATTGCTTTCAATGGTATTGATGGTTTGCCTGGATACGTCAACAAGTATGGCCAGTTCGGCCTGTGTCATATTTTTCAATGCCCTTTCTATGCGAATATTATTCTTCATGGCTGCTCTTTTCCAGGTTTAATGAACGGTTCAGTCGAAAAATGACCCAGCGAAACCGGATGATAAAAAACAGGAGCGGTAGCCAGAGATTTAACCTCAACATATCAATAAAATTTATTCCATTCGTGAACAGCAGGCTGAACAATAGGACCAGGTAATTAAAATAGATGGCCCAGCGCAATGAATCCAAACGCAACTGATAGATTTGTTCATCCTCAATTTTTTCTTTCGAAAAGGCAATTAAAAAAAGGCCAATCAAAACCAGCACGGATGAGGCAAGAAAAAAAAGGTGTTCATTAGTGAAGAGGATGGAATCATTTCCTTTGACCGGCAACCTATGGCTGTCGATCCCGGGATTGGCCATCTCCCAAATCAACCGGACCGGGATATGTAGCAGGATAAGGGCAATGCCTAAATAGCGGCTTTTGTAGGGGAAGAGATAATTTGGCCTCATTTTGTCAAGTTTGATTTACCAAATGTAAAGTATATTTGACAAAATACAATTAATTCGAATAAAATTTTAATAGTTGAGATTATTTACGCCAGCCGCAATATGCTTGGCTAATTGACGAACTTTAGTCTGGTAAATAAACTTGTTCTACATGAAAATACCGATCATTCGGGGTGTTATTGATAGGCGGATATTGGTTAATTTCATTGCTGACCCTTTAGTCATTCAAAAAATAATTCCTCAACCATTTCAACCAAAAATTTATCGAGGCAAAGCCATAGTAGGGATTTGCCTCATCAGGCTCAGGCATGTCCGGCCAAAAGGGCTGCCCGGCTTTATTGGTATTTCCTCCGAGAACGGTGCACATAGAATCGCTGTTGAATGGTTGGAAAATGGGATATCTCAGCAAGGAGTTTATGTTCCTCGTCGGGATACGTCATCGTTTTTAAACAGTTTGGCAGGCGGACGCATCTTTCCTGGGAAGCATTTTCAGGCGAAGTTTGATGTTGATGAAAAAGACGGACATTACCATGTTTCTTTCACTAGTTCAGATGGAACAACCATTTCAATCGATGGCGATAAGGCAAAAAGTTTTCCTGCAAAATCAATTTTTAAAAACCTTGAAGAAGCATCAATCTTTTTTGAAGCCGGTTCTGTGGGTTATTCTCCGAATGGTAGGAAATACGAAGGATTAATACTCAAAACATTTAATTGGAAAGTTGAACCATTGAATGTGACATCGGTTCAATCCAGTTTTTTTGAAAATGAAATCAATTTCCCAAAAGGGTTTGTTCAGTTTGATAATGCACTTTTAATGACACAAATCGAGCATGAGTGGAGTTCAGTTGGACAAAAGACAGAATACTCCCAATAATAATAATATAGGCTCGAAACTAATATTCTCAACATGTCCAATACCGTTTATATCGCTACAAGCATTGATGGTTATATTGCAAGAGAGGATGGCACAATGGATTGGTTGATGGATTTGCCTAATCCGGACCAAAGCGACTATGGTTTTTCTGTATTTCTTGGGAAAATGGATGGAATCATTATGGGAAGAAAGTCATTTGAAGCCGTGCTGGAATTTAATGAGTGGCCCTATAGTGTTCCGGTGCCGGTATTCGTATTAAGTAATTCCATGAAGGAGTTGCCCCCCGGGTTACCGGTAAAAGTCGAAATTGTAAATGGCGAATTAAAAACAATGGTTGAATCGCTCAAGGCCAGAGGGTTTAATCATCTTTATATTGATGGAGGAAAAACGATACAGGGTTTTTTGCAAGCAGATTTAATCGATGAGATGATCATAACAAGAATCCCCATACTGCTTGGCGCCGGGATTCCTTTGTTTAGTCAGCAGGCTCCTGAACTCAGGTTTGAACATGTGAAGACAGATGTCTTAAATAATATGCTGGTAAGAAGCAGGTATATCAGGAAGCGATGATCATTTTAATACAACTACGCTTTGTCCGCATGCCATTTTGACCGACAGCAAAACCCCTTCAGGCAATTTATAGGCTTGCTTTCTATATGGATTATATATTTCTTCGGGATTTCTTGGGTGTTTCTTCGATAATTGTTCGATGTTTATCGAAGAGCCATCGAACAACTATCGAAGAAATACCGAAGAAAGTAATAACAAACTAGAAGGCGAGTATCCCGAGAGCCATAAAAAACATGCCAAGTAGACAGTATGTGCGGGTTTGCCTTCAGCGGTTTCAACTTTCCTGCAACTTTACTACCTTTGCAGCATAAATTCTCCAGCAATCATGAAGTTCGGAATCGTTGTTTTCCCTGGCTCAAACTGTGACCGCGACATGCAACATGCTCTGGAGCATGACCTTAGCCAGGAAGCAATCATGCTTTGGCATAAGGACACCGATCTCAGCGCCTTTAACCTGGACGACTGTATTGTGCTGCCAGGCGGGTTTTCTTATGGGGATTACCTTCGTTGTGGCGCGATCGCCAGGTTCAGCCCCATGATGCAAAGTGTGATCGAATTTGCTGACAGAGGTGGACATGTGCTGGGAGTCTGCAATGGCTTCCAGATCCTCTGCGAGGCACATCTGCTGCCTGGCGCCCTGCTTAGGAATGCAAACCAGCAATTCATTAGCAGGAATATCTACATGCGGGGCAACGACCCACAGGACAGACCCTTGAAAATCCCCATTGCACATGGCGAAGGCAGGTATTTTGCCGATGATAAAACCCTGGATGCATTGGAAATCAATGATCAGGTGATCTACAAGTATTGCGATGCAGAAGGACATATCAACGAGGCAGCCAATCCCAATGGTTCTTTTAGGAATATTGCGGGTATTTGTAATAAAAAAAGGAATGTTTTTGGTATGATGCCTCATCCCGAACGTGCTTCTGCCGCAGCACTGGGCAATACCGATGGCAGGAAGATCCTTCAGACCCTGTTTATCAACAAAAGGCCGGAATTTGCTCCAGGTGAGGCCAGGATGGTCAATTTTTAGTTTTTCTTAGCATTTAATGATAGAACTTTAGGCCTTCTTTCAGTCTAAAATCAAGAATGTTCATTTTATGAAAAAGATTGTATTGTACGGTTTGTCAGCCCTGATGGTCCAGGCAGCCATAGCTCAGTCGAGCAAGCAGGTGCAATGGGCCTATGCGGCGAAAAAAATTGCTGATAAAACCTATGAAGTACACATGACAGCGACCATCAATGGCGACTATCATCTATATGCCCAGGATGCTGGTGGAGAAGGGCCTGTTGCCACCTCTTTCAACTTTGTCAAGACGCCACTGCTTGTCCTGGATGGTCAGGTGAAAGAATCGGGCAAGCTGATTAAGAAATTTGAATCCGCCTGGAGTCACGATGTGAAATATTATGAGAAAAATGTTGATTTTATCCAGACCGTAAAAATAAAGGGTAACGCAAAAACCAACCTGTCGGGCAAAGTAGAATTTATGGTCTGCAACGACAGACAGTGCCTGCCACCTTCAGCCGTCGACATCAAAATCTCTGTCGGAGGATAGTCGGCTTTACGACATCATAAAGCTTTGAGAAACGGGTTCTTTGCATCAGGAACGCGTTTGTTTTTTGAATAGTTCCTGTCAGCATGAATAGAATATTACGCCTCCTTGTTTTACTCTCTTTTGTTTTTGCGGACCAAACCATGGCCCAGGATTCCGCTTCCCACACAATAGATTGGGGATTCAGCGGAGCAAAATTAAACGGAGACCAATACGTCATCAGGTTGCAAGGAAAGATAGCGTCAGGATGGAAATACTTTTCCATCGCGATGCCCGACAGCCTGCCCAATTCGAGGGTCCTGCTTGACAGTGCATCCAGTCTGAAAATTGCTGCGATTGAAGAAAAGGGAAACATGCAGTCGGCCAAAGAACCCTTGTTCGACAATGCCCCGATCAAATATTTTGAAAAGGAAATTGACCTCCTCGTAACCCTGCAGGGAAGGATTGCAAAACCTGTTAAGGGCGTGATCCAATTCATGGCGATTAAGGGAGATAGTGTAGCCGGCCCGGAGGCTGTTCCATTCGTCGTTTCTTTCGATCCCAGCGGTAACTTACTAGTGAAATCCTTGACCCTGCAGGTTTCCACCGAAGCCGCACAACAGCTAAAGAGGTCATCCATTGACCTGCACCATCCAATAAATCCCTGCGGCGGTACAGGAGTGGAAGGACATTCAAAAAGCCTGTGGAATATATTCCTGTTGGGCTTTTTGGGCGGACTGATCGCTTTACTTACGCCATGCGTTTTTCCCATGATCCCCTTAACCGTTTCGTTTTTCACGAAGCAATCGAAAGAAAGAAAGCGGGGCATCGGGAATGCAAGTCTCTATGGTTTTTTTATCCTATTGATCTATACTTTACTCAGCCTGCCTTTTTATTTTCTTGATTCCCTGAATCCGGAAATCCTCAACAATATTTCCACCAATGTCTGGCTGAATATTTTTTTCTTCGTGGTTTTTATAGTTTTTGCACTTTCCTTTTTCGGTCTTTTTGAGATTACCGTTCCGGGAAGTCTTGCCAATGCAGTAGATACCAAAGCGGGGGCGGGCAGTTGGGTTGGGATCTTCTTCATGGCCCTTACCTTGGCATTGGTATCTTTTTCCTGTACAGGGCCTATATTGGGTTCGCTGCTTGCAGGATCATTATCTACTAACGGTGGCGCAGTTCAACTCACTTGCGGTATGGTCGGGTTCGGACTTGCATTGGCGTTGCCATTTGCCTTGTTTGCCCTTTTCCCTGGCTGGCTGCATTCACTGCCGAAATCGGGTGGCTGGTTGAATACCGTAAAAGTGGTGTTGGGTTTTTTAGAAATTGCCCTGGCTGTCAAATTCCTCTCCAATGCAGACCTGGTTGAACATTGGGGTATTTTAAAAAGAGAGGTGTTTTTGGGTATCTGGATCCTTACCGGCATTTTCCTGGTGCTTTATTTATTTGGAAAAATCAGATTCAGTCACGATCCGCCTCCTGCCAGGCTGGGTATTGGCAGGATAGTGGTTGCGATTTTTTTCCTTGCTTTTACGGCTTACCTGGTGCCCGGACTTTTCAAAACCAAATATGCCAACAGGTCCCTGGTGAGTGGTTTTCCACCTCCCTTGTCATATAGTCTTTATGGAGATGAATTGATAAAACTTTGCGGCCTGGAAGCCAACGTCCGCAACGATTATCAGGCGGCCTTGCAATTAGCCAAACTGCAACACAAGCCGGTGATGATCGATTTCACCGGGTGGGCCTGCGTCAATTGCCGCAAAATGGAGGAAAACGTTTGGACAAGTCCGATCATCAAAGAATTGATCAGTAAGCATTTCGTACTGGTATCGCTGTATGTCGACGACCGGAAATTACTACCCGATGACAGGCAGTTTATTTTTCAAACCCGGGACGGATACAAAAAAGAGATCAAAACCATTGGCGATCAGTTTGCCACGCTTCAGTCTGAAAACTTTATCAATGCCTCGCAACCACTCTACGTACTCCTGAGTCCCGATGAAAAGCTGCTCAGCTTTCCTGTAGGCTACACGCCGGACGTAAAAGAATATGCCGCCTGGCTGCGTTGCGGCCTTGATGCCTACGAAAAAACAAAGAATTAAGTACAGTTCCCGTTCATCAAATTCGGTTTTGCCCGCGTTGGAAATTGCATTATAATTACGCGCTAAAATCTAGTAAATCTCTAAATAACGAAATATGAGAAGATACCTGCGACAGTTTTTTTATTTGATCCCCTGCCTGGCATCGGTGCAGGGCATCATGGCACAATCCAAGACTGCCATCACTGTGGATACGGTCAAGAAAGCCGGCAAAACCCCTATTGCTGACAAAGTAAAAGGCAGTAAAAAAATAGAAGGTCTTCTGACACTTTACCAGGATACTGCTTCGGGCAGCCTGCAGCTCTTTGTCAGAAAGGAGCAGCTAGGCAAAGAGTTTATTTATCAGAGTTTCTCGATGGGAGGCCCAACGGAATTGTTCCTGAATCAGAATATGATCCGGACCACCTGGGTCTTCAGGATCCATAAGGCTTTTGACAAGATCGAATTCGCGCAGGAGAACACCAATTTTTATTATGACAGGGAGAATGCGGTGAGCAAAGCGGCCAATGTGGATGTTACCGAGGCGGTTTTCTATTCCGACAAGATCGCGGCGGAGGACTCAACCGGCTACCTGATCAGTGCGGACGGATTGTTCCTGAGCGACAAGCTGGATCCCATCAAACCCGTATTTCCTCCCAATGTGCCGCCGGGCGCAGTTTTCAACCTGGGTAACCTGAATACGTCTAAATCGAAATACGGCAAGATCCGGTCCTTTCCAAAAAATACCGATGTCAACGTTGAGCTGGAATTCGATAATCCCGTGCCCTTTAACCAGGGTGGAAAAGATATTACCGACGCCAGATATAACCGGATCCGTTTTCAACATACTTTCCTTGAAATGCCGGAAAATGATTTCAGGCCGAGACGGGATGATCCAAGGGTTGGATATTTTACCGAAGAGATTGATAACCTCACTTCGATCGACGTGCCAAATTATAAAGACGTTATCCATCGATGGAACCTGAAAAAGAAAGATCCTACCGCTGCATTAAGCGAACCAGTTGAACCCATTGTCTGGTGGGTTGAAAACACGACACCTGTTGAGTATCGGGAAACCATCGTAGAGGCCGGGCTGAAATGGAATGAGGCCTTCGAAAAAGCAGGATTTAAAAATGCAGTGGTGATGAAGATCATGCCAGATACAGCAACCTGGGATCCTGCTGACGTAAGTTATAATGTGATCCGCTGGGTGTCATCACCTACGCCTTCTTATGGAGCCATCGGGCCGAGCTTTGTCAATCCAAAAACGGGACAGATTCTTGGAGCGGACATCACGGTGGAGTGGTTCAGCGGCAGTGCCACACCTATATTCGACGAGTTATACGGATTCAGTGGCGGAGCTTCACCTGATCCGACGACCACAGTACCAATGCTGCAGAATAAGCATATGATCACCTGTACCCTGGCCCAGGAACTCAAGGCTCAGTTTTCGGCCGGCCTGACGGTGATGGAAGCCGATGGTGCGCCGGTAAAGGAAATCAAGGAAATGCACAAGCAATTCCTCTACTTCCTGATCCTGCATGAAATGGGACATACCATGGGTTTAAATCACAATATGAAGGCCAGCCAGATGCTTTCGCCGGCCGAAGTGAACGACAAAGAAATCACGCATAAGTTGGGATTGCAGGGATCGGTCATGGATTATCCGGCGATCAATGTAGCTCTTGACCGTAGCAAGCAGGGCGATTATTACACGACCAAAGCAGGCCCTTATGATCTGTGGGCTATTGAATACGGTTATACCCCAAGCAGTGCGGCAGATGAAGAAGCTGTCATCAGCCGTATCCTCACAAAGAGCACAGACCCCAGGCTGACTTTTGGCAATGACGCCGATGACATGAGATCAGCTGGCGGCGGTGGCATCGACCCCCGCGTGATGGTGAATGATATGAGCAATGATATGGTGGCCTATGCCGAAGACCGGTTTAAACTGGTCAATGGCCTTATGGGCAAGCTGAAAGATAAGTATAGTAAACCCGGAAGGTCTTATGCTGAGTTAAGGTCCCGATATGGTATCCTCAACGGGCAACGATTCTCTATGGCCGCTGCGGTGAGCCGCTATGTTGGCGGTGTCTATGTGGACAGAAGTTATGTTGGACAAGGATCCACCAATAAACCCTTTACCCCGGTGCCGGTAGCATACCAGAAAAAAGCGGTGGATTTATTGAGTAAATATATTTTCGCCCCCAATGCATTTGATGCAGATGCGCCTTTGTTTGCCTATCTGCAGATGCAACGCAGGGGATTTAACTTTTTTGGTGGAACCGAAGATCCCAAACCGCAAATCACGGTGCTGGCCATTCAGCGCGGGGTGCTTGCGCATGTTTTGAGCGCGAATGCCATGCAAAGGATCAACACGACATCGCTCTATGGCAATACGTACAGTGTGGCCGACATTATGGCTGATTTTACGAAAGCCATCTTCAATGCGGACCTGATGGGTAATGTCAATCTTTACCGCCAGGATATTCAGACGGAATTTGTAAAAAACCTCAGCGTTATTACCAATTCACCACTGGGTGGTTATGATGATCCTTCCAAGGCGGCGGCACTAAGCACGTTGAAAAAGATTAAGGCACTATTAGCAAGGGCAGTATCGCCCAATGAGCAAACCAGGGCGCATCGGGTGAATTTGAATTTCCTGATTGATAAGGCGCTGGTGATCAAATAGAGTTGACAGATAACAGTTGACAGATGACAGTTGACGGTTAACAGGCATCGTGAATGGGTCTGTTAACTGTGAACTGTCATCTGTCAACTAAAAAAGGATCCGACATTGTCGGATCCTTTTTAATTAGGTGTCATTCTGTACCAGCCTTCCAACGGCAAGCAATTTAGAGGTGTTGGATGGAGAGACAGAATGACAAAAAGTAAAGAGTCCCTGCCTTTACGGGCAGGAACTCTGATATTTTTTATTCAGTCTGACTACTCATGAAAATTAGCAATTATTTCAATATCCTGGGTAAATGTACAGTGTAAAAAGTTCTCTTCAAAGTGCAATCTTTTTTTCTGTCATCATTTTCCTCAGATTGATCAGGCCATAACGCATTCTTCCGAGCGCGGTGTTGATGCTACAATTGGTTAAAGAGGCGATCTCTTTAAAACTTAGGTCAGCATAATGGCGCAGGATGATTACTTCACGCTGGTCTTCCGGCAGTAAGTCGAGCATCTGGCGTACTCTTTCGTAGCTCTGACGCTTCATCATTTTGGTGTCGGGACCTTCTTCTGTAAAGTTAATGACCTCAAAAATGTCGCGGTCGTCGCTGGTCTTAATAGCAGGCGTACGCTTTACTTTCCGGAAATGGTCTACACAGAGGTTATGCGCAATACGCATGGCCCAGGGCAGGAATTTGCCTTCTTCAGTGTACCGGCCGCCCCGGATGGTGTCAATAATTTTGATCAGAACGTCCTGGAAGATGTCCTCGGCAAGGTATTTGTCCTTAACGAGAAACAGGATAGATGTGTACAGTTTGTCTTTGTGGCGAAGAATTAATGCCTCTAGAGCATGCAGATCGCCGTCGCGAAATTGGTGAATTAATTCATGGTCGGTTTTAGCGCGTAATGATTTCATAAACTTCTACGGTTTTTAAAAGGTGATAGGATATATTATGGATTTAAATTGATGCTTGGCTTTTCTGTGTAGAAGTGATCAGTCCGATAGGCGATGTTTTTAGTTTAGTTTAATTATTGTACGAATCGGGAATTAAAGATATACAATTTTTGGAAAAAACAACATTTTGGGAATCATTTTGTTTTAAAAATAGTTTTTGCAACGGGTTACGTGCCAATTAGGTGTTAAATTCGTTAAATTCCTATAAAATTTTTCGTAGTTATACTATGAGTGTTTCAAGTAAGGTCAGGCAACAGGAAAAAATAATCATCAAACATACTCCGCAGGATTCAATCATCATTAAAGGCGCCAGGGTTCATAACCTCAAAAACATTGATGTCAGCATTCCACGGAACGCACTTATTGTGGTAACAGGCGTTTCCGGATCAGGAAAATCATCACTCACCATCGATACCTTATTCGCCGAAGGCCAGCGTCGCTATGCCGAAAGCCTCAGCGCTTATGCAAGACAGTTTATGGCCAGGATGAATAAGCCGGATGTGGATTATATCAGGGGGCTTTGTCCCGCCATCGCCATCGAACAAAAGGTCATCACACGTACACCAAGGTCTACAGTGGGCAGTATGACTGAAATTCATGATTACCTTCGGCTGCTCTATGCGAGGATTGGAAAAACTTTTTCTCCCATTTCGGGAAAAGAGGTAAAAAAAGATGACGTGAATGATGTTGTCGAAAAAATTGCAGGATTACCTGAAGGCGATAAAGTGCTCCTGCTGGTACTTTTTAAACAACATCAAAACCGCGATAAGGCGGAAGAACTGAATATTCTTTTACAAAACGGGTTTTCGCGCCTGTATGTCAACAAGGAAATTGTTCGAATAGAAGACCTGCTTGAAACGGAAAATGCAAAAAAATCTTCTTCGGCCAAAACATCTGTCCGGAACCGGGAAGACCCGATATTCATTTTAGTCGACCGTCTCGTAGTGAAACCATTTGACGAAGACGACAAACACCGGATCGCAGATTCGGTGACGACGGCCTTTTATGAAGGCGAGGGCGAGTTGATGATTGAAGTCAATGCGGATCAGACATTTCATTTTTCCAACAAATTTGAGGCAGATAGCATTCGTTTTGAAGAACCTGTACCCAATTTGTTTTCTTTCAATAATCCTTACGGCGCGTGCCCGACCTGCGAAGGTTTTAGCCAGGTTTTAGGCATAGATGCAGAACTGGTGATTCCCGATAAACGACTTAGCGTATATGAAGGCGCCATCGCTCCATGGAAAGGAGAGAAATTGGGGTGGTGGAAAGAACAATTCATTAAAGCTGCAAAGAAATTTGATTTCCCTGTTCATAAACCCATAGCAGACCTGACCAAAAAACAATATGAGCAATTGTGGCAAGGCAACGAACATGCCCATGGCATCAATGACTTTTTTGAAGAGGTGGAAAAAAACCTGTACAAGGTTCAGTACCGTGTTTTATTATCGCGCTACCGTGGCCGCACGATTTGCCCGGAATGCAACGGTTACCGTTTGAGAAAAGAGGCATTGTATGTTAAAGTAGCGGGTAAGCATATTGGTGAGGTGAATGAGATGCAGGTCAAGGATCTTATGGTTTGGTTCGACCAGCTTGCCCTGAGCAATTTCGATCAGAAGGTTGCAAAGAGGATATTTCTGGAGATCAACAACCGGCT
>DATHGW010000320.1:0-3426 GCA_035317445.1 Puia sp. | reverse complement strand
TGGTGCAGGCGCTGGGCGATGAATCGCTGATGGAATATAACGATCCGCAGATCCTGTTTGATCAACGGGATGAGATTTTTTATCGTATCGAAAAGATCACGATGACCAAAACAACGGCAGCATGGCTCGATATCATGCTGCCGCAAGACCTCTGGGTGGCGCAGGTCAATAACCAGGCAGACGTGGCCGCTGATCCACAGGTGCGACACAACAACAGCTTCATTGAGATCGATCACCCCAAGGCCGGCAAATTAACGGTGACCAATATCCCTTTTACCATGAGCGAAACGCCCGGCGAGATCCGCAGGCCCTCTCCTTTGATCGGCGAGCATGGCCCTGAGATACTGGCCGATCTGGGATTTTCTGATGAGGAGATCCGTGAACTGATCGATAAAAAAATTATAACGGTAGAAACAATTAAAAAATAATGCCGATGCTTTACCAGCATATACAATATGAACTAGCCGATAAAATTGCCTGGATCAGGTTCAACAGACCGGATCAACTCAATGCCATGAACCGCGCGATGATGGATGAGATCATCCGTGCATTGGAATCGGTGCGCGCGGCGGATGCCAGCGAATTGGCTGTCTGTGTCATCACCGGCGAAGGCAAAGCATTCATGGCGGGGGCCGACATCAAAGAATATGCAACACAAACACTGGAACAATTTGAAGCCTTTCAATCCAGGGGCAGGGCGCTCTATGCATCCATAGAATCAAACAGTAAACCGGTGATCGCCGCCATCAATGGCTACGCGTTTGGCGGCGGATTTGAAATTGCATTATCCTGCGACATGATATTGGCCAGGCAATATTCGAAAATGGGTCTCCCGGAGATCAACCTTAACCTGATACCCGGTGGCGGCGGCACACAACGGCTTGCAAGAAAATTAGGAACGAACCTGGCGAACGAAATGATCATGACAGGTCGTATAGCCACCGCAGAAGAGATGTACCAGCGGGGCATCATCAACCATATTTATGAAAAAGAATTATTCCCCGAACAGGTGGCTGCATTTGCAAAGGACCTGGCGTCAAAACCTGCCGATCGCCTCCGGGTGATCAAAGAACTTATTCAGGCGAGTACAGGGAAGGTACATGAGTCGGCCCTTGATGCAGAACAATCTGCCCTGAGTCGATTCTACCAGTCTGCCGAAGGACAATCCAAATTGCAGGAGTTCTATCAAAACAGCCTGTCCAAAAAATCATGAGTCAGATCATATTAAACGGCATCACCTGGGATCATTCCCGTGGGTATGATCCACTGGCCGCCGCATCTTATGCCTATGAAAAAGCGTCGGGCATGCGTGTCGAATGGAGGCGGCGATCGCTAAAAGATTTTGGAGATCAATCATTGAATGAATTAGCGGCGCAGTTTGATTTACTGATCACCGACTATCCGCATTCGGGCGTCGCTGCGGCCGCGGGCTGCCTGTTGCCGCTGGATGATTATTTGCCAGCGGATGTATTGGCAACACTTCATGCTCAATCGGCTGGTCCGAGTTTTTCCAGTTACGACTATGGAGGGCATCAGTGGGCGCTGCCGGTCGATGCAGCATGTCAAAGCGCCTGTTACCGCCCCGACCTGCTTAAGGAATCTGTGCCACAGGATTGGAGCGGAGTCTTCGCGCTTGCACGAAAACTGGCTAAGGAAAGGCAATTTGTTGGTATGGCGCTATGTCCGACCGATGCACTCTGCTCATTTCTTTCGCTTACGGCGCAATTCGGAACCGCTATGGAAGAAGAAAAAAAATCTGCGCTCGATGAAAGGAAGACAGCGGCCGTGCTGGAGCTGATGCGGGGCATGCGCGATCATTTTCATGCGGACAGCTTAGCCTGGAACCCTGTTCAATTGTATGAACACATGTCCACGCAGGATGATCTTGTATATTCTCCTTTGGCATTTAATTATAACAACTATTCAAGAACAGGATTTAGCCGGCACCTGTTGAGTTATACAGATCCGCCCGGAAAAATCGCTGTCCTGGGCGGTGCTGGGATCGCCGTTTCGTCGAAAACAAAAAGCAGATCCGAGGCTGTTGACTTTGCCGCCTGGATTTGCAGCGCGGCGGTTCAACGTACGGTGTATGTACAAAACCAGGGCCAGCCTGCAAATGATGAAGCCTGGCAGGATCAGCAGGCCAATACACTTACCCACAACTTCTTTTACAACAGCCGCCAAACGCTGCTTCATGCGTATACCCGTCCCCGGTATGCCGCGTGGCCGGCTTTCCAGGAATGGCTGGGAGAGTCCTTGCACCAATTCCTGGTCAATGATTCAGACATCGGGCAATTGCTGAATGGGATCAATGAGCGATGGCTTGCGTCCAAATCCTAAATTCCTGCAAAACATTGGTCAAATCTGCCTTATTTAGCAATAAAAGGAGTATATTGAATAGGATCGGTTTGGCCAATGCCTGACTGTTCATTTTATTTCGAAAAAAACACGAAGAAGCATTCTATGAAAGCTGTTTTATTTTGTTTATTGTTTTTATCATTCGGGGCTTTCTCGTCCGCGCAGGAGAAATGGGTCTTCAAGAAAGAAAAGGAGGGGATCAAGATCTATAGCCGGGTGTCTCATACCTCCAGGTTCGACGACCTGAAGATTGATCTGGATCTTACGGGTACCATCGCGCAACTGGCAGGCATCTTGCTCGATGTGGAGAAATACACGCAATGGGCCTACGGCACCAAGACCAGTCGGATCATCAAGCGGATCAGCAATACCGAACTCATATACTATTCTGAGATTGGAGTGCCCTGGCCTGCGTCGAACCGCGATTTTTATGCCAATTTTAAGGTCACGGTCGATTCGGGTTCGCATTCCATGAAGGTGATTTCTTCGGGGATGAAAAACTATCAGCCGGAAAAAAATAACCTGGTTCGCATTCCCATGTCAAAGGGCATTTGGTATGCTAATACGATTTCTGATAAAAAGATACACCTGCAATATATTTTAGAACTTGATCCTGGCGGATCGGTGCCGGGATGGGTGTTGAACATTTTTGCCACCAAGGGCCCGATGCAAACCTTTGAGAACTTGAAAAAGAGAATGATCGCAATGAATAAATGAGGGCGCTGAAAAAAATTACCTGGCTATCCCGGACAAAACATCTTTTAGTTCCTCAAGATCACCAGTGACCCAGGCCATCAAGCGCCGGGCTTTATCGATGATCATATACGAAGGACATCGCCCGATCACATACCTGGTTGCAAAATTCTCCGTGTTGGCGACCACCGGGAAATTCACTTGTAATCTCCTCATCCATTCCAAAGTTTCGGTTTCGTCGCTTTGAGTAAAGATCATTGGATAGAGGTTTAATTTCTGTGCTGAGTCATCCATTATTTTTTTGAATTTCAGAAAATCCGGCTCACTATAAAATGGTTTGTGCAACTGGAGCATGAATTCAAGTACAATGATCTT
>DATHGW010000319.1:0-2200 GCA_035317445.1 Puia sp. | reverse complement strand
CAGTTCGATATATCTATCCCTGAAATTTTCTACCACCTCCAGCAAGTGCCCTGCTTTTTCATCTTTGCAGACCAACAGGTTCCTGATAAATTCTGCAAAACCATTGAGTACAAGGTCTCCTTCAAACCCCTTGCGGTTGATGCCATCGTACAGCACCATCGCTTCAGCCAATTGTTCCTGCTGCATGGCGTCGATCAGTTTGAAATAATAGTCTTCGTCGAGGATGTTGAGGTGTTCGAGGCTGTTCTGGTAGTTTACCTGGCCATTGGTGAAGCTCACGATCTTATCGAGGATGCTCAGCGCATCGCGCATGCAACCTTCGCTTTTTTGTGCGATGACCTGTAGGGAAGCCTTATCCGCCTTGATGTGTTCCTTATCGCAGATCTCCTGCAAATGTTCTACTGTATCGTGGGTTGTGATCCGCTTAAAATCAAATATCTGGCAACGACTTAAAATGGTTGGCAGAATTTTGTATTTCTCCGTAGTGGCCAAAATAAAGATGGCGTAAGGTGGTGGCTCTTCGAGGGTCTTCAGAAATGCGTTGAAGGCGGAGGAACTCAGCATGTGCACTTCATCGATAATATACACTTTATATTTGCCAGCCTGCGGCGCAAACCTTACCTGTTCAACCAGGGTCCTGATGTCATCCACTGAATTGTTACTGGCCGCATCCAGTTCATGGATGTTCATCGAAGTGCCTTCATTGAAAGAGATGCAGGAAATGCACTGGTTGCATGCTTCGCCATCAGCCGTCCTGTTTTCACAATTAATGGTCTTGCCTAAAATCCTGGCACATGTCGTTTTTCCCACGCCCCTGGGGCCGCAGAACAGGAAAGCATGCGCAAGCTGGTTGTTCTTGATGGCGTTGATCAATGTGGTCGTGATATGCGCCTGTCCTACAACGGTCGAAAAATTCTGTGGCCTGTATTTTCTGGCTGAAACGATAAACCGGTCCATGGGAAATGTAAAATCTAAAATGCAAAATATAAAATGTAAAAGTAGTCAAGAAAAAGTAAGGAATGTAAAAACGTCAAGCCCCCTTACATTCTTTGTTTTATATTTTACATTTTACATTTATAGGGTGCAATTTAATGTAAAATAGGGTGTCTCTTAAATTCCTTTGTTCTGTCGAATAAATAACGGTAGGTACTGAGTGTCCGCGTGCGGAATACATCTCCCAATCCTTCGGCGACATTGATCATTTTGGGATTGAAATCACCCACCCACTGCATTTCATATTCCTTATAGGGAAGGGTAATGGCAGTTTTTCTCGCCTCACCCACGATAAATGCGTCAATTCCCCTGCCCTGCCATTCCGGAACGATCGCAAAAACAATTCCAACAAATTTTTTATTGGGCCTTGTTCTCTTGATCCAAAGGAATTTCAATTTATGGAAGAGGTCGAATTTTCCATTCAGGTCCTTAAACCATTGATTCAGATCCGGGAGATTGACAAAAATCGCGATCGGGTCATCAAGGTGATAGGCAAACCAAATGATCCTTTCGTCCATGACGGGTTTCATCGTCCGGAACAGGATGTTGACCTGTTCCTGTTTCAGCTCTTTCAACCCGCCATGACCGGCATAAGCTTTATTGTAAACAGTCGTAAAATCCTTTGCAAACTTCAACAGGGCTGATTTTTTGATGGTCATGACCTTCAGCGAAGGATCCTTTTCCAATATCGCATGGCGGCTTTTCAGCTTGGGTGAGAGCTCTTTTTTAAAGGCCATGCCGAAACAGATCTGGTTAAAAAAAACGCTAAAACCGTAGTTCTCGAACAGTTCTTTATAATAAGGTGGGTTAAAATTCATGCCGTATAAGGGCTGCTGGCATCCGCCGGTGACCAATCCCCACCATTTATCCCTTTCACCAAAATTGATGGGGCCGTCCATCGCAATCATGCCTTTTTGCAATAGCCAGTGTTTCGCCACGTCGAAGAGCATATCGGCCGATTGCTGGTCATTGATACAGTCAAAAAACCCGATCCCGCCCACCGGTCCCTCATCCCCCTTGGTCTTATACCGATTGTTGACAAAGGCCGCAATTCGGCCGATTCCCTTCCCGTCTTCATTTTTCAACACCCAGCGGATGCATTCCCCATGCCGGAAGGCCTTATTCTTTTTAGCATCAAACACTTCTTTTATTTCATGATCCAGGGGGCGGATATAGTCCGGATTATTTTTGTTCAGGTCCACACTGA
>DATHGW010000318.1:0-22840 GCA_035317445.1 Puia sp. | reverse complement strand
AGGAGATGGAAGAAACGGTGATGCGCCAGCACATCGACTTGTATGTGAATGATTATTCCAAGTCGTTGGGTACCGCAGGCCGGCAGGCCGTCAGCACTTTTCTCGAAGTGTATGCCGACATGAACCAGTCGCAGGCCCCTGTTGTATCATTGGTCGGCTGATCTAACGGCCCGACTAAGCATTTGCCTGAGTAACCAAAATGCTTTCAACCTTTTTAGCCAGGCTGCTTCCGATGCTGAGCCCAAATTCTTTTTCCCCGAAACGACGAACGGGCCTGATGCCGCGGACGGCATTACTGAGAAAGATCTCGTCGGAATGTTTCAGAAATTCATCGTCCATGATCTTTTCCTGCGCCAGGAAACCCATCTGCTGCATCTGTTCCAGCAGAAATCGGCGCATTACGCCCGCAATACCCCCTTCTGAGAGAGGCGGCGTATAGATCATCCTGTTGCGGATGCAAAAAACATTGTCGATCGTAGCGTCGCAAATGCGGTCATGTGGGTTCAATACCAGGCAGCTATCCAGTTTATTTTTTAGCACATATAAATGCGACATCGAATACAGCAACCGGTTAATGGTTTTAGAGTTAGCAAACGAATCAATGGCCTTTCTTCCATCAGGAAAAAGATCAACGACCAGTCCCGGGTATTCCACGGCGACTTTCAGCGGCGAGCTTTCAATAGTATAGTACAAGGCCTGGCCAGCGGTGAATGAGGTATTTCCCCTGCTAACCGTCAGGCGCACCCGTGCAGCTTGTTCCTGCTTGTTCTTTCTGCAGAGTTGTATGATCTCCCGGGTCAGTCTTTCGCGGGTAAATCCGGCAGGCACGTCGATCTGCAGCGTCTGCATGCCGTTGAACAGCCGGTCGAAATGATAGTCGCCCAGCGGAATGCGGCTCTGCATCAGCCTCATGGTCTCGAACACGCCATCCGCCTGTCCTGGCAGGGGCTGGTCCGAACTCATCAATAGGCCATTTACATTGACGTGTGACTCCAAGACCGAAAGGTCTGAAAAAAAAGGCAAATACAAGCTATTACAAAAAATAGAAAGATGGAAATGGGGCTAATTAACAAAATGAAAGCAAGATTGGGTCATCCCTCCCTGATGGGGTTCTGTTCTGGAATCCGGAATCTTGTAGGATATCCAGAAATTGTGTTTCAAGAAAATTCGCAGGCGTTGCCGTGGAATAAACGATTTAATGAGTTATAAATATTTCTTCAAGTTCTTCTAATGTTTTTCCTTTCGTTTCCTTCACCTTTATTTTTATAAATAAAAATCCTGCCAGGCATATAATGCTGTACATCCAGAATGGACCATAAGCGCCTAATTTCTCTACCAAAAAGGGAAAGGTAAAGACCAATAAAAAATATGCGCTCCATAATGATACAATAGCTACTGAGGAAGCCAATCCACGTATTGTGTTGGGAAATATTTCCGAAATCAATACCCAGGTGACGGGAGCCAATGAAACGGCATAGGTACTGATTGCCGTAAGAACTACCAGAGAAACCCATATTAAGGCTACGTTATTTTTAAGCAAGATCGCTAAAAGAACATATAAAAAAGCGAGGCTGCCCGAGCCAAAAAGCATCAATGTTCTGCGACCTATTTTATCAACCTGCCACATTGCCACAATAGTAAAAATGAGATTTACAATCCCTATAAAAATTGTTTCAAATAATTGCTCATTTAACGTTGCCCCTAAGGATTTAAAAATCGTAGATGTATAGTTGAATACTACATTAATACCACATAATTGTTGAAATACTGCGAGCACAACGCCTACCATAACTGCAGGTCTGACGCTTTTAGCAAAAACAGCAGCATAAGATTGCTTTACTGGATGATCTGTCATGGAAGATTGAATATTATCAAAAGCGTTTTCCGCAAACCCGGGATTGCCAATTTTATTTAAGACAATTTTTGCCTTTTGAGATTTATTGGCCTTTATTAGCCATCTTGGACTTTCCGGTAACCAAATTAATCCTACCAGGAAAAGTGCTGAAGGCACAAATCCTAAACCAAACATCCAGCGCCATACATTGGCTCCATTAGCGGATAAGGAATAATTAATGATATTGGTTATTAAAATACCAACAACAATAGTCAATTGATTAATTGCTACATTTCGTCCGCGGGTATCTGCAGGGGAAATTTCAGCAATATACATAGGACTTAACATAGAAGCCATTCCTACACCAATACCTGCAACAAAACGCATTATCAAAAAAACATTTAATGTGGGTGAAAGCGCCATGCCGAGTGAGGAAACGGCAAATATGATAGCAGCGATCATTAGCGAAGGTTTTCGGCCATGCCTGTCTGCAAGATTACCAGCTAATAAACAACCCACAATACAACCAATCGCAAGCGATCCGGTAAGAAATCCTTCCCACACCGGTGTCAATTGAAAGGCTGTTCTTAGAAAAGGTAATGCGCCTGATATAACCGCAAAATCAAACCCAAAAAGATAGCCACCCAATGCAGAGACAAAAGAAATCCGCAGGATATAATACTTGTTGAACGCCTGATTACCCATATAATATTATTTCGTGTCGCATTGCATCCATCCTGATAAAAAACAGTTAAGGTTGACCGGCTAATGATAAGTAGTGAATCATTTGCATATGAATAGCTGCCCCCTGATGATGTTTGTTCATGGTTAATACCTTTTCGAAATGTTCTTCTGCCTTTTTCAAATGATCATTTCCTAATCCAAGATGTCCAAGGCCAATCAGGTACAGACAATGAATTTTATTAAGGTAATTCAAATCTGCATCAAACACTAATAGATCAGGAAGTGAAACCGCAAAGTAATCTATGGTTATATCATCATTATAATGCTGGCTACCAAAGCTAATGAGCATGTCAAAAATTTTGTTTGCTTTTTCTTTTTCATTCAATTTTATCCACGCAAGTCCCTGGTAAAAAATTTTGTCCGGTTGGGGATCATTATAAAAAATGGCCTGCCCTGGTTCACTTATTCCGTTGGTAGCAGCCCGATAAAATTTGATTGCTTTTTTCTGGTCTCCGATTTGTTCATATACAATTCCTTTAAAATAATAAATGTCATTTTCGGGAGTAGCATATAATTTACCTTCACCGAGGTTGGGCGGATAGTTTTCCGCTTCCTCAAGCAACTGCAGAGCATTTTCAAAA
This sequence comes from Puia sp., assembly GCA_035317445.1. Lineage (GTDB taxonomy): Bacteria > Bacteroidota > Bacteroidia > Chitinophagales > Chitinophagaceae > Puia. Next base: position 19,681 of record DATHGW010000318.1, on the reverse strand, counting down.
TCGTGTGTTGCAATAGCTTGTTTTGCCAATTCAAGATGGCATATTAAGTATTGACCAACCACTTTACCCTCCCCGCCTTCCCAGGGATGAAAATTATATGAAGCGATTAGCTCCCTGGCTTTACTGTAACCGGCCAAACGATTGTATAAAGTAATCCTTTCCAGGTATAAATCGTCCCGTGATTCCACCAAAGACATATGATCTTCAAGAAAAGACAAACGTTTGTGCGGAGTAATATTTAATTTTTTATATAGTTGGTCAAGCTCCATGAGTACACGGGCGTCTTTTATGTCTAAAGAAAATGCCTTCTCCATAAATTCCAATGCTTTTTCCGGGTGATTCAACTTATTATAATAAGCCAATGAAAGATTCCGGTTAACCGTGGCAAATCCGGTGTCCGTTTTAACGGACTGTTCCCAACATTTGACGGCATCAGCATATTGACGTTTATCGTACCAAAGATTTCCCAAATAATAAGAAGCCTTTGCGTCATCCTTATTCATTTTAATGGCTTTTTCCAAAACAGGTATGTCTTCAATTCTATTGGGAAAGCAATAATCAGGTTTTAAAGAGGCAGCCATTTTAAAATAGTTCAAAGCTGTTTCTATATCCTCCAATTTGTATGCAAACCAGCCCAGATAATAATAAATCATTGGGTATGGCTGTTCAATCTGCGTGATATGAACCTGTAAAAACTCAGATGCATTTGCGTACATGCCTGCATGCGCATAGTCCCAGGCATATCCAATAAAATTATGAACCCAGTTCCGGCTTAATTCCTTTAATTTATTCAACGCGATTTCTCCTTCATTCCGATTATTTTGTTTCAGCAGGAGGTACTTTTCAAACAAACAACCAAAGTTGAAAGGATCCATCTCCAGTGATTCATTAATTAATGCAACAGCCTCATTATCACGTCCGAGTTTTCTTAATAAGAAAGTTTTTACGTGTCTTGCGGTATGACTATGATCATTTTTTACGAGCGATTTATTGATCAGTATTAAAGCCTCTTCATCGTCATTTTTTTCACATGCAATCCTTGCCAGTTCCAGATAACCGGCATGTTGCCATGCGTCATTCCATATACATTTGTAAAAGGCATCAAATGCTTCTTCATATTTTCCTTGCATTTTTAGTGTCCAGCCAAGACTATAATACGGCTCTCCGTTATATGGATTAGGATTTCGTTGAGTAAGTGTTAAAATCGATTGCCTGAAAAAAGATTCAGCTTTTTCAAATTTCCCTCTGCCCAGGTGCCATGATCCCAGTGCGTTATTATTACGGGCATCCTCTGGATCCCTACGGATAGCTTCTTCATAATAGTCTTTAGCAACATAGGTGGCATGTCTGTATTGCTCAATATGCAAACCTGTGAGAAATAATTGCTCATTATTCTCCACTTCCAATGGCAATTTTGCAGCACAGGCAGGAGCCGGAATAGCCTGGTGATGGACTGCTTCTTCCTGATATGTCACCAATACTTTACCAGATTTCTGATCCGTGACAATGATCTTTATATTCTCAGGAGGAATATTTTTATCCATCACAACCTTTTTAGTGTACGGATGAGAAGGAGAGCTACTGACCACTTCACTAAAAAGTTCGTGGTGGTTATCAACAAGCGCTATTTTAATTTCATCATAATTACCGGTCAGATATAGTTTAACATCGGCCTCAGCCCCATCAAAAGTAATACCGACTACTGCTTCTTTCGTTGCATTTTTTACCATCCCTACTTCACTATACGGCATAAAATATTGGATAAAATCTTTTTCTTCATATGGCTGCAACCAGGAGAAATCAGGTTGGTTGTCGGTATATACACCAGCCATTAACTCGATGTAAGATTCATCCTCGTCGGTGAGATTTCTATTCCACGCTTCACCGAATTCACCATTACCCCAGGTCCATAGTTTTTTTCCGGGTGAAATATGATGATCGGCCACATGCAACATCCCTGCACGCGCATCGTGTTCATAGCCGCCAATGAAATTGTATTTTGAGGCAATGGCCATATATGAAGTAGGAACGGGGATATTTTTATATCTTGAAATATCAGTGCCTGGTGAATAATCAACTTTATAATAAACACCCTTTGCAATGGGAAATGAAGATACATCGCGCCTGCCATGATCATATACAGCATATACATCAGGCGGAAAAACAGACTGGTAATTTTCATTCACTTTCACTGCGGGGTTTGCCCACCATAAAAATGTTTGCGGAAAAGGCGTACGGTTATATATTTTTCCTTTTACTTCAAGAAAAGCCTTGCCTGGATAAAGTGTAAATCCAGCCATTCCTTTCGTCCCGGTAATTCTTTCTACCTCGTTTATCCAGACTGTCTTGCTTCCATCTTCATTTTCTATAATTGTAAAATCAACCGGTTGAAAAGTACTTGGACGATGATGTTGCGGCCAATTAAATTCTATACCTCCCGAAATCCATGGCCCTGTTAAACCCACCAATGCCGGTTTAATAACCTGATTATAGTAAATGAAATGTCGTTGTTTTATTTTATCATAGGCCATCTGAATTCTGCCCCCAAGTTCGGGAAGTATCATTATCCGGAGGTAGTCATTTTCAAGAAACACAGCCTGATAAGTCTTATTTATTTTTTCGTCATAAATTTTTTCTATAACAGGATGAGGATAGACAACGCCGCTGCTGCCCTGGTAAACTCTTTTTTCCAAAAACATCGGATTTTTTTCAGGTTCGCCGGTTCCATAGGTTGGTATAACCACTTCTTGTTTCCAAACCTGGACTGTATTATTCATAATTGCTTACCTTGATTCTTGAATTATTTAAATACTGCCATAATATTTTCGATGGAAATATCTGCTACAGGATTAAATTCGCTACCCACCATATATTTTTTCAAACTATATAATAGTTGTTTTGCCTCGGGTCTTTTTTCCTGATCCGAAACCAAATCTATTCCCGAAATAAGTAACTTACCCTTTGCAACCTTGCATTCAAAAATCAATGCCAACGGACGAGCAGTAAACCAATCATCTATTACTCTTACTATAGGTTTAATTGTTGGAGATATTGCATCCAGGCGGATCACATTACAATGACTCATGCCATCTCTCCATTGCCAGTTGCTATAATATTCAGTCGGGAATGCCTGCAGGGCAGGATGTTTTGGATTGCAAAGAATGCCAAGCGTATGTGGTGGCTGATTATCTGTCCAGGCTGTATTCCAGAAAATGCTCGAAAATCCTACTGCAATATTTCCTCCCATTTCAGCCTTAATAGATCCCTGCTTAACAGTAAGTAATACTTTACCTCCTTTTTTGAGTATACCCAGGGCATTATCATCTAGTTGCTGGGTTATATAAACTTCTTCTTTTAGAGGCGGTAAACTATCAGGATAAACAAAAATATCCCATGAATTTTGAAAATTATTTAAAGATACGGTAAGAATAAGCTTCATTGGTTTTTTTATTGATACCAATGACTGTCTGATTTCTCCAAGCTTAAAACCATTACCTACAGGAATATCTATTTTGGAAAGTTTACCATGAAAAAGTATTCTACCCGAAATATCTTTTATGTTCCACAGTGGTATTGCATCTTTTAAAGATTTTTCTCCAAAATGGGCAATTTCAACGGGTACATTCAATTCCTCATTATTAGTGTAAATCATCTTAGACAATCGTACCAATGGAACTGTCGAATTACAAAAGTGCCTGTATTCTTTTCCTGTAACATATCCTTTATCATTCCAGAAAGGATTTACGACACCAATAAGGGCAGTTCCCTGTCCGGGAAAATCATGCAGGTCAAGTAATTGAAATCCGCCAAAATTCTTCGTTCTTAATGCGGCTTCAATATCTGCCTTATAACAAAGCACTTGTAGTTTCCCTGACGCAAACAAAAAGCTGTCTGCAAGATTAGCCATACCATGTTCTGTTAGCTTATCTCTGAATATTTCAAAATTTTTGGGTTTTAATACGCCCGTATATCCAGCCATTTCTTTAAAATCGGGGTACACACACCACTGGCCAATTTCATGACTCACACTGGGCTGTGACCATTTACTTATAGTATCAGCCCAATCATAATTGGTATTGGGAAGTTTTGCATTAATGATACTCATCAGGCCTTCACCCCAGTGCTGAATTCTTGGATCCGGCGTAACATTGTAATCATTTTCAGCAACAATAGGCCAACCCGATGCTGTGGTATATAACCGGCGATTATCTTTGGCTTTCCAGTATTTGACAAAACCAGTGAGAAATTCAACCAGATGATCACCACCTGGTTCGTTTCCGTAAGCCATCATACAAAATGACGGATGATTACCGAAATTTCTCACAATGCGGTTGCTTTCATCATAAATGAATTGATCAATAGCCTTGCCGTCACCAACAGTTGCCCAGGCAGAACATTCTATGGAAAGGTAAAAACCCAAACGATCTGCAGCTGCGAATGCCGCTTCCGGAGGGCACCAGGAATGAAAGCGAATATGATTTAAACCATAAGAACGGCAAATACGAAAAATTCGCAACCATGCATCTATATCCGTTGCGGGAAATCCTGTTTTAGGAAATATGGCACATTCCAATGTGCCCCTCAAAAAAACAGGCCTGCCATTAATTGTAAGTTGTTTTTTATCGGGAATAAATTTACGCATTCCAAAACTCATCTTCCCGGAATCCGTTCCACCCGCACCTGTTAAGGAAATATTTAATGAATACAGGTTTGGATGAAATTCGTCCCACAAATAGAGGTTGGAACCCATTGGATAATTGATTTCTATAATAGTGGAATCATTTTTAAGATTAATGTTCTTACTGACTGGAAGAAGTGTAAGAGAAGGGGATAAATTACTATTCGATACAGAGAACTTAAGTTGCTGATTTGTTTCCTTACCTGTTATATTATGTATAACGAGTTTTATATGAAGGTTTTTTTTATCTATATCAGAAAACAGCTGCACGTCAGAAAAATAAACCGCCGGTCTGCTAATAAGCATCATTTTACCGACCACTCCATTCCAATTGGTTTGTGTATTATCCGTTATGCTATGAGCATCCATCCCGGGATTGATTTCTTTCACGCGGTTATCTATTCGCAAGGTGATTATATGGTTTCCCGGCGTCAATAAATTATCCAACGGATATATATGTGGCGCTCCCAGCGCATTCTGCATTCCTGCCTTATGGCCATCAATCCATAAAGTCGTTTCCCAATGACAGCGTTCGAGAAACAATTCAATATGCTTTTCTTTCCATCCGCTGGGAATGTTTACTTTTTTCTGATACCATGCCGCTCCCACATAATATTTTACCGGTTGCAGCCAGAAAGAAACTTTTATATTTCCGGGCTCCCGGTATTTAGCATAGGCGGTATCCTTGAACCAGGCGGAGTTCCAAAAATTACCCGTCCATTTGGTATCAACAGTAATGTCATTCCCTTTGCCGTTGGTAGTCATGGAACCGGGAAGTTTTATTTTATCAACGAGTTTTCTATTGAACCATGCTTCTTCTACCCCTTTATCCAAGGAATCCATTTCAAAACTCCAGTTGCCCGAAAGATCAATATTGTTAAGCAATTTCCCGGACTTGTTTTTATTTACATCCTGAGCTAATGAAATATTTACGCATAATACCAGCAGCAGCACTACAGGCCATGCAAAATATATCCTTCTGTTCATCATAATTTAGTTCTTTTTTGAGCTCTTGAAAGAATAAATAAGGCATGAGCAGCTCCGCCGTTATCATCCGGAAGAACCGCAACTTGCAGTTTTTATAATTTGAAAATTAGATCAGTACCCGGGATTTTGCGTCAATTTTTTGTTTTGATCAAGTGCACTTTGAGGAATTGGAAATAAATAATTTTTTGAAGCGTTAAACTTTCTGTCACCGCCTGGCACAGTAACCGGAGCGTATATTAAGGTGCCTCCTGAACCTACCGTTATAGATATACCATGTAACTGTTGATTCAGGTTGATGTGAGCTATGTTCCAGCGAATTAAATCCCACCAACGTTTGTCTTCAAATGCCAATTCAACCCGGCGTTCCCTGCGAATAGCAGTGCGCATGGCATCCTGGCTCAACCCCGGGGTCAATGCAGGCAATTGTACTCTTGCCCTGACTTTATCTATAGCATCGTAGACAGATAGATCAGGGCCCACCGTTTCATTTTGCGCCTCGGCATAATTGAGCAATACTTCTGCATAGCGGAAATAATAACAATTCTGCCCGCCACTTGCACCATCCCAATTATCGGAGCCGAGTGTGATCTTATCATTACAGCGTTTGCGTATATAATATCCAGTTTGTGTTGCGTCATTATGATCCGACAAGTCAATTTCATTCGCGCTGCCAATGCCCTGTCTTGTATATATCGTATCATTATACCAAAATGAACCATCGTATACAATGGATTCATAAAACCTTGTTTCACGATGCACATAAGGTTTCTGTGGGTCATATCCTGAGGCCGGATCTGAAATAGGCAAACCGTTGTCCATTTCATAATCATCCACTAATTCCTGCGTTGGGTTGACACCTCCCCAACTTGTTTCAGCTCCACCTTTCGTAAAGGTAGAAGCATTATATCCTTCATTACGTCCACCTTTCACTCTCGGCACATACTGGCGATAAAATATACCTTCATTGTTTGCATTGTTTTCGGGCATAAAAAGGGTACCATAGTCAGAGAACAAATTATATGTCTGGCCGTTACCGAGCTCATCAATGATCTGTTTATTGGTTGTTGCGGCATCTGCATATTTATGCGCAAACAATTCGCACCATCCTTTTAATGCAAGAGCTGCACCTTTTGTAGCTCTGCCTGGATCACCTGTCACGGGAAGATCACTGGCGATCGCGGCAAGATCCGTTTGAATAAAATTAAATGTTTCATCAAAAGTATTCCTCGCATGAAAAATACTATCCCCCTGAGTCGCCACGCTTAAAGGTTCTGTAATAATAGGCACGCCCCCGTACGACATCCATAATAAATGATAAAAATAGGCTCTCAGGAATTTTACTTCTGCCAATCTTTTTTTCTTATACTCATCAGTTAAAGTTGAGGCAGTTACTTTGGCAATAAATAAATTTGTTTTCCTGATGTTGTTATAGTTGGTTCCCCAGTCAAAAGGCAGGCCGGTCCAGAAAGCCAGGGTAGAAGGAGTATAATTCACCTGCTGTGCATCCGTTCTTGATAACGGCCATCCAAAACCGCAGATAGAATTATCCGACCAGTTGTCAAAAGGATCATACCAGTTATTACCATCAGGTAACTGGCCATAGATATCATTCAGAAAAACATCGGCGGTGCCCGCATCAGTCCAGACTGAGGCATCCGTCAACCGGTCGTGCGGCGTTATATCGAGCGTTTCATCCAAAGATTTCTTACAGGAGGAAGATCCCATCAATAATATGATTATCAAAAAGCTGCCGATTATTTTTATTTGTATCCTGTTCATTTTTCCTGATTTAAAATCAATGTTAGAATGTTACGTTCAACCCAATTGAAATCACTTTTTGTTGTGGGTAGTATTGGCCGGTACTGGAGCTGATTTCCGGATCGAAATTTTTAATTTTACTCCAGGTTAATAAATTTTGTCCCGAAAGATAAAAGCGGGCTGACTGAATCTTGATACTCCTTATTACTGTTATAGGTAGTGTGTATCCCAACTCACCCGTTTTTAACCTGAAATAGGCCCCGTTGCGTATCCACCATGAGGAGGTCTGTGTATTATTGGGTGTAGGTTGCGTGGTGATTCTCGGGTAGACTGCATTCGGATGCGTTGGCGTCCAATAATCAAGCGCGTCTATTATTGCGGATGAGGAATTATCAAATGCAAAAACCGACATATAAAAATCTCTGCTTGATGCTCCCTGGAAAAGTAAGGACAAATCAAAACCTTTGTATGCAACGGAAGGTATAATTCCATATATAATTTCCGGAGTGGCCGGATGCCCGATTGGAACTATATCATCCGGTGTGATCATTCCGTCAGGTTTTCCGCCGCCGGGACTGGACACATCCGCATATTTGATATCTCCGGGATGAAGTGTTGTGCTAAATGCCTGGGTTGGAATTCCTGCTTTTAACGTACCATCAGGATTAAAATCATCCTGTGTAAAATAGCCGATTGCCTTGTAGCCGAATTGGGTGCCCAAAGGTCTTCCTGTTTTCCTGCGATTAGGATTTTTAAATGTAGCATCTGTTTCGAAAACCTGTAATAATTTATTTCTTGCAAAAGTGAAGTTGGTCTTTAAGCTAACGGTTAGATCTTTAGAGAAATGACGCGTACTACCAACACTCAGTTCGAACCCACGATTACTCATTGCACCCGAATTAACCTGCGCGAGAGCCACACCATATTCTAAGGGAACAGTAACAGTAGGGGGAAATAACATGTCAGTCCTTTTTTCGTAGAAGTAATCCGCTTCGACGGTCAATAATCCATTCCAGAAATTTGATTCAATGCCTACATCCGTTTTTTTAGCCCGTTCCCAGGTAATGTTAGTATTGGCTTCTGAATTCTCATATAAACCCTGGGTAGTAGTGCCATTGAGTACAGACGCATTTCCATATAAAGTATATGAGCTCAGGTATTGAAAAGGAGAACCAGCTAATGCGCCAGACTCGCCGTAAGAACCCCTGATTTTTAAATTAGTGATCCAGGGAAACTTGTTTTTTATAAACCCTTCTTCAGATAAACGCCAGCCTGCAGCAAATGCCGGGAAAAAACCAAAGCGATGATTTGGCGCGAAATAATAATTACCATCATACCTGCCCGAAGCTTCCACTAAATATTTGCCTGCATATCCATAGGTTACTCTGTAAACAGCTGATTTTTGTTTTGATTCCGCAGAATAGCCGTAATTGCTTATATCTGTAGAATTAGAACTGCCATTATTTAATTCAGGAACATTCACACTGTAATTAACTCTGCCCGCGCCAAATACAGAGGATTTTGTATTTCTTGCCTCCAATACGATGAGACCGGTAACTTCGCTTTTGCCAAAATTATTGTGATAATTCAGGTATGCCTGGTAAGTGAACGCCTGGCTTTGATAATATGACTCTGAATATTGAGGCTTGGCTGGACCATCATTTCCTGACTGCGGATAACTATTGGTAGCAGAATCATAATTATAGTAAAGAATAGGCGTAAGCCAGGTTCTGTTAAATGTAGTGATGGGAGCAAACGGATTTCCCGGATCAGTAGGATTAAATGGATTGAAATCGTAGCTCACTAGTGCTTTTACACTTAGGCCTTTAACGAACGGCAGTTGTTGCTCAATAGAAATTTGATTTAATAAAGTGTATCCAACTGTTTGAGTATAACCACTGCCAAAAATATTTCCGTAAGCAGATCTTCCAATATAACTGCCAGGCAGTCCATTACTAAAAGTCAATGGGGCATTCGGGGGTGTCCTGAATGCCTGGTAGAATATTGAACCGGAAGACACACCAGGGAATCGCCTGTCTTCAACACGCCCATTAAGAGACACATTTACTTTAGTTGTTTTAGTTGCGTCGGCCTCAATATTTGCGGTTAAATTGTAACGTTTATATTTAGTAGGTCCCCACATTCCGTTCTGTGAAAGAAAACCTATACCCGCATAATATTTTATTCTCTCTGCCCCTCCCGAAAATTCGAGGTTATGGTTGGTAATGATGGTGTTGGGCGTAATTAATTCCTTTAGTACATTATGATCAGGATAAAGATCCGGAGCACTATGATCTTTATACTTTTGTAAAGCATAATCTGAATAGGCATGCGGTGCCCCCTCATTGTCGTCGGCCGCATTAAACAAAGTTGCAAATTGGTAGGCATTGACAAATTTAGTAAGCCTGGTTGGATTCTGCCAGCCCACATAAGCATTATATGTTAAAGTAGGGGCGCCTGTTTTCCCTTTTTTAGTAGTAATAAGAATGACGCCATTTGCCCCACCCATTCCATAAGGTGCAACAGCAGCGGCATCCTTTAAAATACTGATAGAAGCTATGCTATTAGGGTCTAATTGACTGAAATTTCTGGGTATTCCATCTACAATCACTAGCGGCTGCGCATTACCTGTCGTACTAATTCCCCTGATTAAAATATTAGATCCATCATAACCAGGTTCACCACTGCCCTGTGTAAATATAATACCCGTTGCGCGACCACCAAGGCTGTTACTTAAATCGGCGACAGGCTGTGAAGCGATTTCATCTCCATTTATAGTAGCGACTGCCGCGGTTATAGAAGTTCTTTTTTGCGTTCCATACCCAACCACCACTACGTCTGCCAATGAAGCATTGCCCGATGTAAGTTTAATAGCGAATGATGTCGTTTTACCTACAGGAATTTCGAGGGTTTGATATCCCACATAGGAAATTACCAATACGGATTTGGAGTCGGGAACGTCCATGGAGAACATGCCTTTGGAATCGGTTTTGGTTCCCGCAGCATTACCTTTTACAGTTACGCTGCAATCGGCCAGTGGCGTGCCATTATCGTTTGTAACCACCCCGGTAACATGCAGTTTATTTTGCGCCGATACTATGACACCCAGAAATAAAATAACCAACAAAAAAATAAATTTTTTAAACCCTATTCCAGGCAAATGCTTTAAGGAGTGTACATTACATACATAAGACGCAGCTATGCATTTTTTCATAATGGCAGCTTTAGTTGGTTTTGGCAATCGTTTTTGTACCCGAATCATTCATAGCCAGGAAAACATATCCCCTTGCAGGCACACCATTATCCGGCTAATTTTTATCAAACTTAGGCAGGAAATAAAATAAAGTAAATGGACGATTTGTTGTTTAGGATGGATTATCTTACTGAATTATTATCGTTCTGAAGATCTTACATGACCTTTCACGAACAAACCTATTAGTTGAATATGAATTATTATAATTGTATAATCGTTACTGTGACTATTTTATAATATTTTATTATTCCCGAATGCAGATTGTTGCCAACAAAAAAAAAGATGGCTTTGCCGGTCAAAAGGCTGTTGTGATACCAAGACAGATCCTTTCTAAACAATGTGCCATCAATGCTATTATATCAACGCTTTATGTCACTGACATTGGGTTCTACCCGCACGCAAAATTTCATTACCGCGAACGCACGCATGGCGCCGACCAGCATATCCTTATCTATTGTATAGAAGGGAAAGGACAATTGGAAATCGGTAAAAAGAAATATGTGATCAGCGCAGGTAATTTTTTTATTATTCCTACGAATATCCCACATACATACAAAGCCGATGAATATGATCCATGGACAATCTACTGGATACATTTCAAAGGGAGCCATTCAAATGCCATCGTTGATCTTCTGATTAAACAACTCGAAAGTCACGAGGGGTACCTTTTTTTTAATGAAGACCGCATTCATTTATTTAAAGAAATGTACTCACACTTGGAAAGAGGTTATAGCATGGATAATTTATTGTATGCAAATATGTGTTTATGGCATTATCTCAATTCCTTCATTTTCAGTGAAAAGTTTAATATCACAAAAAAACCCGAACAACAACTTGGTCTTGTTGAACTTTCCATAGAATTTATGAGAACTAAAATTGATCAATTACTTTCCCTGGAAGAAATTGCGCAATCTGTGAATCTTTCAGCATCTCATTTTTCCTTTCTGTTTAAAAAAGAGACAGGTTTTTCACCAATAGTATATTTTAACCACCTTAAAATACAAAAAGCCTGTCAGTTTCTCTTATTCACTGAACTTCGGATAAAGGAAATTGCTTATCATTTAGGTATTGAAGATTGCTATTATTTTTCGAGAATGTTTACTAAAGTAATGGGGATTTCACCTAATGAATATAAAGTAAAAAAAGTTCATTAAGATGAATAATTTTAAATCTCGCAAACCTCATCTCTTTTTCGCTATAACAGTAATCGCTTTTTTCAGCTGTAATAATAATTCCTTAGAAAAGAAACCTCCCGTTATTAACTCCAATACCTTGTTTACGTTATTGCCACCAGAGAAAACGCATATTGACTTCACCAATACATTAACAGAGGGCCTGAATACGAATGTATTAATTTATGAATACTTCTATAACGGCGGAGGTGTAGCTATTGGCGACGTGAATGGTGACAGCTTACAAGATATTTATTTTACGGGCAATATGACAAATAATAAACTTTACCTCAATAAGGGTCACATTGAATTTGAAGATATAACAAATATTTCCGGCGTTTCCGGAAGGCCAGGTCCCTGGAAAACAGGTGTGACAATGGTTGATATTAATGGCGATGGAAGGCTGGATATTTACGTTTGTTATTCCGGAAAACTGCGCGGAGAAAAAAGAGTCAACCAGTTATTTATTAATGACGGCAATGACGACAAAGGCATACCTCATTTTAGCGAACAGGCACAACAATACGGCCTTGCAGATTCTTCTTACAGCACACAGGCTATTTTTTTTGATTATGACGGAGATGGTGATCTCGATATGTTACTCGTTAATCACAGTATTGTGAGAAGAACTAATCTTGATGAACCTACTATTGAAACACTTCTCCGGGAAAACGATCATTTAAGCGGATTAAAATTTTTCAGAAATGATCACGGACATTTCACAGAAGTCACTTCACTTACCGGCATAAAAAGCACTGTTTTATCCCATGGACTTGGCGCCGGAGTTGCGGACCTGAATGGTGATGGATGGCCGGATATTTATATATCCAATGATTATCTCGAACCGGATTTTATATACATTAATAATAAGAACGGAACCTTTACTGATCAGCTGCAAAAGAAATTAGGACATACTTCCTTTTTTTCTATGGGAAATGATATTGCCGACTTCAATAATGATGGATTGCCCGATATTTTTACACTGGATATGTTGCCTGAAGATAACAATAGGCAAAAATTATTGTTCGCCCCCGATAATTATGAAAAAAATGACATCAATATCCATTCTGGATTTTATTATCAGTATATGAGCAATATGCTGCACCTGAATAATGGCAATGGAACGTTTAGCGAAATTGGGCAAATGGCCGGTGTATCGAATACTGACTGGAGTTGGGCTCCCCTGTTTGCAGATTACGATAATGATGGATGGAAGGATTTGTATGTAACTAATGGTTACCTGCGTGATTACACAAACATGGATTTTCTTAAATATATGGGAGATGCACTGCAAAACAGGCAGGTGTTGAGAAAAGACTTGCTGGCACTCGTTCAAAGCATGCCCTCATCCAAAGTGAAAAATTATATGTTCAGAAATAATGGCGATCTCAGCTTTCATAACATAGGTAAACAATGGGGATTTGACACTGCATCCAATAGTAACGGGGCTGCCTATGCGGACCTTGATAATGATGGCGATCTGGATTTAGTAATAAACAATATTAATCAGCCTGCTTTTATTTATGAAAATAAAACGGACAAGGAACTTAAGAACCATTATTTGCAACTGCGGCTGGAAGGGGAAGGACAGAATACACAGGGCATTGGAGCGAAAGTAACTATTTACAATAAAAATAAACAACAATACCTTGAGCAAATGCCTACACGCGGTTTTCAGTCCAGCGTTTCCCCTGTATTGCATTTTGGCTTAGGTATGGACAAAATAATAGATTCTTTAAAAATTGTATGGCAAAGCGGGAGAATGGAAATGCTCACAAATATTAAGGGAGATCAATTGCTTACTTTGAAGGAAAAGAATGCAATGATGAGGTCTCAACAGGTTAAACCAATCAATCCCGTATTTCAAGCAATAAAATCACCTCTCGTATATCATGCCGCAACAAATACTATTAACGATTTCAAAAGGCAGCCATTACTCATTAATCCCTTATCATTCCAGGGGCCATGTATGGTGAAAGGGGACGTCAATGGGGATAAGCTCGAAGACATCTATGTTGGCGGAGGCAGCGGAAAACCGGGGGCTCTGTTTGTTCAGCAAAAAAATGGGCAATTTATTCAAAAAGCTGAACCAGCATTCGAAGCCGATCATTTTTGTGAAGATGCGGATGCTATTTTTTTAGACCTAAACGGTGATGGCTTTCCGGATTTGTATGTAGCCAGTGGCGGCTATCATAATTATACGCCAGAAGATCCCTTATTGCAGGATCGATTATACATTAACGATGGGAAAGGCAATTTCATCAAGACGACAGATGCATTGCCTGCCATGCATGTAAGCAAAAGCTGCGTCCGGGCGGCGGATATTAATAGCGACGGTTATCCTGATCTGTTTGTAGGTGGCAGAGTAATACCGGGCCGTTACCCGGAAACGCCGCAAAGCTACCTGCTTATCAATGATGGCAAAGGCCATTTTACCGATATGACTGCTTCTATTGCACCAGCATTGCAAAAATTAGGCATGGTTACGGATGCTGCCTGGATAGACCTTAACGACGATAAAAATTATGACTTGGTAGTAATAGGGGAATGGTTGCCTGTAACTGTTTTCATTAGCGTCAATGGAAAATTAGAAAATAAAACAAAGGATTATTTTGATGAAAACTATAGCGGCTGGTGGAATAAATTATTAACAGGAGATTTTAATGGTGATGGCAAGCAGGATTTGATCATCGGGAACCTTGGATTAAATACGCAATGCAAGGTGAATGATAAAGAACCTGCGGAAATGTACTATAAGGACTTTGATGATAATGGTTCTGTTGATCCTATCCTATGTTTTTACATACAAGGAAAAAGTTATCCTTACGTGACAAGAGATGAACTCCTCGACCAGATGAGCAATATGCGTACCCGGTTTATAGATTATAAGAGTTACGCAGATGCCACGATCAAAGATATTTTTACAGAAGAAGAATTAAAAAATGTAAATCATTTACAGGCCAATTGTCTAACAACTGCTTATTTTGAACGTTCGACGGACGGCAGGTTTCATGAGAAAACATTGCCTGCGCAAGCACAGTTTTCGCCGGTATACACCATCACTGCATTAGATTATGATAAAGATGGTAAAGAGGATTTATTATTGTGCGGTAATATCAATCATGCAAGATTACGCTTTGTAAAATACGATGCAAACTATGGCATTTTATTAAAAGGGGATGGCAAAGGCAATTTCAGCTATGTTAATCAACAACAATCCGGCTTTAATTTGCGGGGAGATATAAGAAGCGTAATAAATATCCATAACACATTATTATTTGGAGTCAATCAAAAGGAAATAAGTGCATATAAATTAAGGTAATGATGAGAAAATGGTTTTGCAGTATTCTGATAATAATGATCTTTTGTTTGCATGGTTGTAGGCAACACCAGGAAAATTTGCAGCGGTTTAGCAGCAAAGACATTAGTCATGTTATTACGTATATGACCGATCTTATGGTACATGATATTACTAATCCCCCATTGGCAGCGCGTTTCTTTTCCTATGCCTGTCTTGCGGGTTATGAAGTGATATCGCAGAATGACAACATTACCAGACAAATGCAGGGAGTGTTAAACGGTTATCCTGATCTTTCAAAGCCGGATTCTATTGCAGGATATTCTTATCAATTAGCAGCCTTGCTTGCTATGATTGAAACTGCGAAGAAAATTCAGCCATCGGGGAAGTTATTTGACCGCTATGAAGAAAAATTTTTAGACTCCCTCAGGCAGGCAGGGTGCCCAGAAGATGTGATCGGAAATTCCAAAAAATATGCGCTGGCGATCAGTAAACAAATTCTTTCCTATGCCAAAGCAGATGGTTACAATAAAATCAGTAACCTGCCAAGGTATACGCCGCTGGATAAGGAAGGTTGCTGGTATCCCACCCCACCGGCATATATAGGCGCAGTTGAGCCCTATTTCAAAATCGTAAGGCCATTTACATTAGATTCTTCTTCGCAGTTTAAACCCAGGCCACCAGTGACCTTTGCAAAAGATAAAAACTCTGCCTTTTATAAAATGATGCAGGAAAACTATAAGGAAACGTTTAATCAGCCGCAACAGCACAAAGAGATAGCAGGTTTCTGGGATTGTAATCCTTTTGCTGTACAGGATAACGGACATTTACTGGTGGGGTTGAAAAAAATTTCCCCTGGTGCGCATTGGCTGGGCATTACGGGCATTGCATGTGAAAAGGCAAAAAAAAGTTTTTCCGAAACAATGCAGATATATACTTTGGTATCCATTACTTTAATGGATGCATTTATTTGTTGCTGGGATGAAAAATACAGGAGTAATCGGATACGTCCTGAAACAGCCATTCGTAAATATATAGATGCTACGTGGAATCCTTTGCTACAAACACCACCATTTCCTGAATATACAAGCGGCCATTCCACCATCTCTGCGGCATCGTCGGTAATATTAACTTATTACATTGGGAATAATTTTTCATTCAGAGACAGCGTAGAAGACAGATATGGATTACAACCCCGCACTTTTACATCTTTTCGACAGGCCGCTGATGAAGCGGCTATATCAAGATTTTATGGAGGCATTCACTTTATGGATGCCAATATAAATGGTAAAGAGCAGGGGAGGCGGGTAGGTGAATGGGTATTGCACAAAATATTAAAAAAACCATAGTCAGAAAATTTAGGGACATTGGATCCGCTATGGACTGTTTAATTCAGGATTGTTTCTTTTAACGTATAACTCATCTATGCAAATAATTAAAATAGAGAGAACCGGAATAGCTAAAATAATACCTATAACTCCAGATAAAGTGCCCATGATCAACTGACTCATCAGCGTAAGAGCGGGTGGAAGGTGAATAATCCTTTTCTGAATCAGGGGCGTTATAATACTTTCAACCAGGGTTTGACAGATAATATAAACCAGGGTAACAACGACTGCCGTTTTCACGCCAATCGTTATTGCCAGAAGAACTCCCGGTATCATGGCGATTATAGGACCGAAATTGGGAACAATTTCCAGTAGTCCGGTGATCAAACCAAGCACAAGTGTGGCCGGTAGACCTGCTATAGCTAAACCAACCGCAACGAAAATGGTGATAAGTGCCATAGATACCAGAATGCTTTTAAGCCATGCTTTCAGGGATATGCTGATCCGGGACAAAATAATTTTTGCGACGTCTTTTTTATTTGGCGGAAAAAGGAAAAGGATCCCTTTCTTATATGATGATGGGTCTATGGTAAAAAAAATACCAAAAAAAATGATTATATACAAATCACCTGCGACCCCAAAGCTGGTACTGAAGAATGCCGTTGCTGTGTCCAATATCTTTTGGGAATTGTCTCCTGAAGAATATTTGAGCATTTTTTGTCCAACAAGCGTTTTGGATAACTTTTCCTTTACTGAAATGATCGTTTTTGGCAACGTATCGCTCAATTCAGAGATCTGCGACTGGATTTTAGCTCCGATGAACCACATCAACAGGAAAAGAAAAATAAGGGTCGCGAAAATGGAAATTAAGACTGCAAATTTTCTCCTCAATTTAAATCGCATTTCTATGAGATCAGCCAGCCCGTGAAAATATACAGCGATTAAAACCCCCGCCAGCGCCATAAGTAATATATTGAAGGCTACTCGAAGGATCAATATAATGGAAATAAATAGGCAAATGACAGCAGTGGTCTGCCATACTTTTGCTGGATAGGACAAGTCTTTTTTTGCAGAATTATCTGATTCCATTTCCATCAGGTTACTGTTGCAAGAATTCAATTAAATATAAAGATTTTCTTCATTGAATCTTCAATTTTCACCTGTTGCGGCAAAATGCAGTTAAAAGAGCTTCAATCATCACTCATTCCTCAAGGATTGTATCGGGTTACCCTTGGCCGCTTTAACCGATTGCCATGCCATGGTAGCCAATGCTATCCCCAGCGCGATGATGCCGGCTTCTATGAATACGACCGGCCCTATCGTGATGCGGAAAGCAAAACCCTGGAGCCATTGATTCATAGCCCACCAGCAAAGCGGGATCGCAATAACAATGGCGATGAGTATGAGTTTAATGAAATCCTTCGACAAGAGCATCACGGTACCGGTTACTGAAGAGCCCAGCACTTTACGGATGCCAATTTCCTTTACACGCTGTTGGGCCATGAAGGTGGACAGGCCAAAAAGGCCAAGACAGGCAATACAAATCGCCAGACAGGCAAAGAATGTAAATAATTGTCCGAAATGCTGGTCGGCTTTATATTGCGCGCTGAAGGATTCGTCGAGAAAATGATACAGAAAAGGACGTTGCGGCACCATCTGGTCCCAGGTTTTTCTCAAGCGGGCAAGGGTTGCTGGTATATTTTCGCCTTTGATGGAAACGGAGATCCGGTTGAGGTTGTAGGGATAGCCGTATCGTAAAGTCAGCGGTTCTACTGCCTGGTGAAGAGACCGGAAATTGAAATCCTTTACTACGCCTACGATGGTTCCTGTTCTTCCCCATTGGGCAAACTTTTTACCTACTGCATCCGCGGGTCGCGTATATCCATACAGCCTGGCAGCGGCTTCATTGATCACCATGGATTGCGAGCTGTCCGTCCGGAAAGAACGGGAATAATTTCTGCCTGCCACCAAAGGTATATGGTATACGAGAATGAAGTCGAAATCTATTTCATAAATGAATGGTATCTGGTTACCCATTTGTCCGTCGGCCGTCTGTATCTGAGTACCAGCATTCGGAAGATATTCTCCGGGTACGGCTCGTGAAGCAGCTACGGAAATAACACCCGGCTGATCAGCAATGGCTTTTTTAATGGTCTCAATATTTTGCTGCACCCTTTCGTCGCCTTCAAAATCGACGATCAGCATCTGGTCCTTCTGAAATCCAAGATCATGCCGGTTCAGCCATTTCAATTGGTTGTACACAATGATCGTTCCGGCAATCAATGCAATGGACAAAGTAAATTGAAAAACGACCAACGCCTTGCGAAATGAAATGCCTTCGCCAGATGGATTGAATTTTCCCTTCAGTACAGCTATGGCCTTGAATCCGGATAAGAACCAGGCAGGATATATCCCTGCTATCATTCCAACTATCACGGCAAACAGCAGCATGCAAAGGAACATTAGCGGAGTGTAGAAATTTACATACGAGAGATCCTTGCCCGATAATTCTCCAATCAATACAATACCGGGCCGCGCCAGTGCGATTGCTATAATCGCGGCTGCCAGGGACATCAGAACGGATTCAAAAAGAAATTGCCACATCAGGCTGGATGGTCTTACGCCGAGCACCTTCCTCACCCCCACTTCTTTTGCTCGTTCCAGCGAACGTGCAGTGGACAGGTTCATAAAATTAATGCAGGCAATAACCATGATGAAAACGGCAATACAGGAAAATAAATACACATTGAGCAGGCTGCCGGTAGGGCCTGGTTGCCTGATCGCAGCGGAATGCAGGTACGCAGCGGTCATTTTTTCAAATGAGACCGCATAGCCCTTGTCTTCGCTATTATGCCTTTTGACAAAGCCAGCCGCTTGCGCCTGTAGTGGTTGGATACCGGCGTTTTCTTTAAGCAGCAGGTAAGTATAAAAATCCACGTAGCCCCACATGTTAAAAATATCCGGATTCCGTTTTTTTTCTGTAACCATGGAGATCAATCCGTTGAATGTGAATTGCGAATTGGCCGGAACATCTTCCATTACACCGGTGATCAGATAATTGTCCGCGTTGTCCACCCGCAGCGATTGGCCAACCGGATTCACATCGCCAAAGAATTTTTGTGCAACAGTGCGGGTGAGTACGATACTATTGGGCGCCGTTAAAGCAGTATGCGGATTTCCAAATAACATTTTCCAGCTGAATACATC
>DATHGW010000317.1:0-5955 GCA_035317445.1 Puia sp. | reverse complement strand
TTGCTCCCTTTATCTTTATTACCAATGGAGTGGGCGACCACGCAGACCAAACTGCACCGTTTAGATATCGGCAGTCATATGAACCTGGTGCAGTGACGACAATACTGTTGGATGAACCTGTTATCGGTTGGCCATCTTTACGCCATTGGTAGGCGTTAAATCCAGGCGTTAGGCCGATAGTGACGCTAATGGCGTCGCCCGGGCAAAATTCAGTTCTGCCAAATAAAGCCCACGGATTAGCCTTATGGGCTCTAACCATATAAGGATAATAGTCTGTTTCTGCCCATGCGGAATCCCAGCATCCATGTCCTAATGTTGTATATATTGTATAGGTTATGTTTGCACCTGCCGCTTTGTATGAATTCATCAAACTGGTGGTAGTGGCGGGCCCTGGATTAACATCCAAGCCACCTTGATGCTGCCAGATGGGGGTGTATTTAAGATTAGCTATTCCATCTGTAAAGGAAAGGGAAGCGGCGCTAATTGGTAAAATCGCTGCTACCAATTTGGGATATTTAATAGCAAATTGCCAGGTGGCCTGACCTCCACCCGACAAACCGTCTTCATAAATGCGGCTGGGATCCACCTTCACCTGTGGTATGAGATAGTTGACAATCAGGTCATATATAATGTCGTATTGTGAATTGCCAAAAAAACCAGAACTGGCGGACGATTGCGGGTATAATAAAAAACCGTCGAACTTCCCATTGTCAACAGCGTTCATGTGAACCTGACCGCCATGATAAAGCTGGAATTCGTTGTCGTAAATCGTACCTTTTTCACCGACGCCATGCCAGAAAAAATAAAGTGGATATAACTTTCCGTCGTTTACTCCCTGCTGATAACTCTTGGGAAATTTTAAACGGAAGGCCACACCTTTATAGAAATAGCACTTGAAGGAATTCGTATTCCAATTCATTCTGCTGGTCTTCACCCATTTGGCAAGGGTTCCAAATGGAGGAGTGGTGGGAGGAGCCGCAGGATTGTAAATCCGGATCGTGTCGTTCGCATTCAGCACGCCGGTTTGGGCAACGCTTGTTTGAAAGAAACATACTACGGCCAAAAGAATAATCAGAGGTCTGGTAAACAATTTCATACTTTAAGGTTTGACAATTAACGGGAATACGCCTTCTACGATTAACGTTTATTAATAAAAATTTTTTTTTAAATTGAATACTGGATAGCACAAACCGCTCGGTTAATCGATAGGACTAATTATAGCAAGCCTTGAAATAATTGGGAGTGTAACTCACCATTTAAGGATTTGGAAATAAGCAATTCAGCGGATGTTAGGAAAAGCGACGGGTTTATTCAGGAATATAAGAGAGGATACTGGGGGGCTAAATCGTGTGCAAAATAGAATTAATTTTTGAACTCTCATAATTCTTAACAAAATAGCTTAATCTGATTTGTTAAAAATTGTTAACGTTCCATGATATACGCATAAATTATTATATATAATTAAGTTATAAATACAAAATAATTTTATATAATAAGCTGTCCAAACTAACATCCGACAATGTTTCTATGCCGATTGGGAAATACTTTTTTAATCATCTCAATTAGTGCAACGCTACCGATAATTACAAAAATTAAACAAAATAACCAGGTAAGCGCTGTGCCCCTTTTTGCCGCAGGGTAAAAGTGCAGGCAAAGGGTGTAATAAATAATATTGAAATAATAGTGAACAAAAAATATTCCAAAACTGATCTCCGCCAGGTAGCCTAAGAATCTGGGAATATATTTATCCAAACGCCAGGACCAATAGAGAAAAAACACGCAGAAAAGCATTTTGTGAATATAATTCAGAGGATATGAATAGTCGGTATAAAAAACCAGCGTAGCAATAAAGGCTCCAATAGACAATATGCTGATCAGTACCCAATTTTTTTTGGCAAATGTCATGAATTGCTCCCTGTAATGACTGATGAACATCCCGAACTGGTAAACAGAAAAAAAGTGCACAAACATCTTAGGAATATTGCTGAAGGGCTTTCGTTCGACGAGCAATGAAACGGCAATCGAAATGAACAGCGTATAATACAGCTTGGGATGCCTGTCCATATAAATCAACAGCGGCGCAATCAGATAAAAAATTATGATCATGGGGACGAACCAAAGCTGTGGCAAATGGGCGCCATGCGAAAGTAAATACCACAATTTATGGGTGATAGTCCAGGAATAAATATCAGGATTTTCGGAAACCGAAAAATCCGTAAATCTGTTTGTGTATAGCCTGTAAATTAATTCAGGTGTAGAAATGATCAGATAGGGAAGTAATACATTCAGTGCTTTGGTCTTCAGATATCTCTTATACTCAAACTTCCAGGAAAGATGTTGAAAAAGAAATCCCGCGATAAAAACAAAAAGCACCGAGCCATTTTGCCATAGGGAATCAAAAAAGATTTGGCTGAACGAGCCTTTGTTCCAATTCAAAGTAAGATACGCGTGACCCCCAACGACAAATAATATCGCAATTCCCCTGAAATAATGTATATAATTTAAAAACTGCTTTTGTGTTTTACCCGATATTCTTTGCTCTGGCATAACCGGGGTAGCTCCACTTGTGCCAGGGGGATAAGATTTCCAAAAAGCCATTTTTTGAATATATGAAATCATAAGTTGTTCTTAAATTGATCTGCACTACAGACTGCCGGCGCTCCGGACCTTTTACCTATTCCGGCATCTTTTCCCATACTGTCACAAATCCACCGGTCAATGGGTAAGGCAACCGTTCGGCGATGCTGCAATCCAATCTTTGCAAAATTTTAAACTTTTTAGTAAAAAAAGAAAACGGAAAGACATCCTCAATGAAATTGGTTTTTCCGAATTGAACGATGTTGAAATTATTTTTGCACGCCAGTCTTTGCAATGAATCTTTGGTAAAGAACTGTATGTGCGTGAGGTCCTCTGCATCACTCTGGGCCGTTGTGCCCTTATAACCAAACGCGGATTTCATTCTCATAACAATTTTCCAAACCCAATTATTTCTTTTCTGTAAATTGATGAAAGGCCTGGTCACCAGCAATTCCCTTGGGCCCCTGCCATTAGGAACTGTCACGATCAGAATGCCGCGGTCTTCCAGCGATTCATGCAGCACTTCAAGAAGTCGGCCGGGATCGCTGAGGTGTTCGAGTACTTCGCTGCAGATTACGGCGAAATAGCGATGACCATCAGCCACCAACTCTTCGGCGCTCCTCACCTCAAAGCGCACATTGGGAAATGTATTGAGGGCTTTTGCCTTAGCAATAGCCTTGTCGCTCACATCGATGCCCTTGACTGTAAATCCCAGTTCGCCAAGGCTGCGGGAAATTACTCCATTGCCGCAACCCACGTCCAGCACCTCCGCTCCCGGGGGCAGACTTTTTTTGAGCTGCTCAATAATAAAATTTAATCTCTTTATGTCTGCGATTCTTTCGAATTCCATAAGTGTAGCACATTCTATTTAAGCAAATCAATATAAACAGCTTCTATTTTTTTTGTCATTTCCGCTGCGTTGAATTTCGACGCAACAGTTTCGATAGCTTCCTGCCTAAACTTTTGCCTGAGTTCAGGATCAGCCGCCAACCTGATAATGGCTGATGTCAGTTCATTTTCATTGCCTGGGTTCGTCATTAAGCCATTTTTTTCATGCTCTAAAACTTCCCTCGTACCATCTACATTGGTCGCGACCACAGCTTTGCCCATGGCCATGGCTTCAATCAGCCCGATTGGCAATCCTTCCCATAGTGAAGGCAAAATAAAAATGTCCGCAGCCGCCAAAATATCCGGCACATCCTGACGAAATGGTTGAAAACTTATCTTGCCACCCAAACGTTTTTCCTCTACGAGTCTAAGCGCTTCTTCTTTCTGGTCTCCGTCGCCTACCATGAGCAAATGTAGACAAGGAAACTTTTCTATGGCCTGCATGAAGGCTTTAATCAGTGTCAATGGCTGTTTATGAGCCGTGAATCGGGCAATGAACAAGACAAGCGTATCATTGACTGAAATGCCCAATTCATCCCTGATATTTCGAAAATGATGGCTTGGACAAAATCTATTATGATCAATTCCGTTATTAATTACCTGGGACTGAAAATTCTTTATATGATCCTTACCTGTTTGTTGGTTGGAGACAGACACAGAAATATTGACGTTTGCGGTTCTCGTAAGGTACCGTTCGCCTAAAATTCTGATCCGTTTGACGAGTTCATTTTGATCAGCGTGGAACGACCAGCCATGAATTGTGTATACAATCGGAATTTTCAAAGACTTAGTCGCCCAGGCAATATTTGAACAAGCCCTTGTGCCATGAGCGTGTACCAGATCAACTGATTCCGACTTTATGAACTCAGCCACTTTTTTCCATCGCAGGATGTCAAACGGAATTTTGGATTGAATCACCCGGACTTTAGCGCCCATCGCCTTCAGGCGGGAAATCATGGGCCCGTCAGTAAAAGAAAGAACGATTGGCTCGAACCGGTTCCTGTCAAGGTTTTCAACCAGGCTCAGCAGGTGTGATTCTCCTCCTCCGATTTGCCCCTGCCGGATACACTCCAGTATCTTTATTTTTTTGATGGGTTTCACTGGAAAGAATTAAATCGTCACCGGTTTTTTGATGCTCCATCCATCGGGAAGTTTCTCGCTGATCTCAATATTTTCAAATTCCTTGCTTTGGCGCGCGCCTGTTTTCTTTGCCCATGCCGCCATGCGTTTGATGCCATCCTTCAGATCGATGCCAGACGGCTCACCAAAAAAGCGATGTGCCTTGGTATGGTCTGAATAGGCATGCAACACTTCATTCCTTGCTTTAAGGTAGGTGATGTCTGGCGAAACATTAAATTCATGGCAAACCACTTTGGCCAGTTCTGTTACCGTATAGGGCTTGTCGGCCCCAACATTGAATACTTCGTTATATGTTGAGGGGATGTTCACACATTTTGCAATAGGTATCGCCACGTCGTCAATATAGCTGAAGGCCCTGGTTTGGGTGCCATCGCCGAAGATCGTCAGGGATTTGCCCTGCATGATCTGGTTCATGAAAATCCCGATCACATTCCGGTATTTATCACCGATATTCTGGTTTTCGCCATAAACATTGTGCGGACGAAATATAACATAGTTCAATCCAAACATTTCATGAGCTGCTTTCAGATCCAGTTCAACAGCATATTTTGACACGCCATACGGATCTTCCGGCACGGGAGTCAACGCCTCGGTCATGGGTAGTTGCCCTTTGCCATAAACGGCAATAGACGAAGTGAAAACAAAACATTTCACTTTGTACCTGATGGATTCATTGATGAGGTTAATGCTGCCGATCAGGTTATTATTGTAATTATACCTGCGGATGAAATGCGACAGTCCCTCTGCAGCATACGCGGCCAGGTGATATACATAGTCAAATTGATGTTCGGCAAAAAGATCGCCTACCAGTGCTTCATCGGTCACACTTCCCTGTACGAATTTGGCGGCCGCAGGAATATGGTCTTCAAAACCTCCGCTGAGGTCATCCAACACGATCACTTCATGGCCGAGTGCAAGACAATGTTTCACAACATGTGAGCCAATGAACCCCGCACCTCCGGTAATTAATGATTTAGGCATTATGTTTTATTTTACGGTTTAATATTAAACGGGGGAATATTTTGAAGTTGTCAGGTTCCAGACTGCACCCTTAACAAAGGACTTCAGGTGTTGAAACTGCCTGGCGAACGCAAATTTGATCACCGATTTCGGCGCTGTAAACAGGGTGAAGAAAGCGATGAATACGAGGAACTGCGCCGTAGAACTGTTCCTGCGCATATACAGGATCCGGTTGCGCGTATGATAGTATACTTTTATGGCGCTTTGCTTACCCATAGTGATGGATTCTTTGTGGTAAATCAGGCCCTTCGCTTCGTAGTAGATTTTGTATCCTGCCTTTATTATGCGGGCGCTCCAGTCCCATTCTTCATAATAAATGAAAAAATTTTC
>DATHGW010000316.1:0-7053 GCA_035317445.1 Puia sp. | reverse complement strand
GGCGTCTGTGGGCAGGATCCGGTGCATTTTTACAAAAAACCAACCCAGCAACAGACCCGTGCCTGAGCCACCGACGATCATCCATACAAAACTCAGGGTAGCTTCCTGCCAGATAAATTGTCCGGTTCCGATGGCGACCAGTGCAAACCGGAATATGATTAGGGAGGAGGCGTCGTTCAGCAGGCTTTCTCCTTCGAGTATGGTCGAGGTCGACTTGGGGATCTTTACAAATTTCGTGATCGCGGAAGTGCTCACGGCATCCGGAGGAGATACAATACCGCCCAATAGAAATCCGAGCGCAATGGAGAAACCGGGAATATAATGATTGGCTACCACCGCCACCGCCAGCGCGGTAAATAAGACCACCAGAAAGGCGAAGCTGCCGATGATCCGGTACCATTTTTTCATTTCTTTAAAAGAAATATTCCAAGCGGCTTCCGATAGCAGCGGGGGAAGAACGATGAAAAAGATCAGTTCGGGATTTACCCTGATCGCGGGCAGACCCGGAATGAAACTGATCAGCAACCCCGCCACCACAAGGACGATCGGGTAGGCCACCCGGAGCTTGGTCGCCAGCATTTCCAATAGCACAATGGCTGCTATCATTGCCAGCAAGAATGGTAAGATGCCGTGCATAGACCAGTAATTTTCATAAAGATCTCATTTCAGGATGAAATCTCATTCGCCTTGCCCGGTTTTTTCCCATAATGAAGTGCAATTACGCGCGTTTACTCGCAACTTAATTCTGTAAAACTTTATATTAAGATAATAACTTTGTATACATAAGGGAATAAAACTATGGCAAAAAACAAATTACTAAGAATGGATAATGTCGGCATCGTTGTAGAATCCCTCGATGACGCCATCTCTTTTTTCACGGAGATAGGCCTGAAGCTCGAAGGGCGAGCCACAGTCGAAGGTGAATGGGCTGGTCGCGTTACCGGACTGGATTCTCAGTGTGTAGAGATTGCTATGATGGTTACCCCCGATGGCCACAGCCGGCTCGAGATTTCGCGATTTCTCACCCCGCCTACTATCTCAGATCACCGTACTGCCCCTGTGAACGCACTCGGCTACCTACGCGTCATGTTCACTGTTGAAGACATTGACGAGATGGTATCTAGGCTCAGCAAGCATGGCGCTCAGCTCGTTGGCGAAGTTGTTCAGTACGGGGACTCGTATCGGCTCTGCTACATTCGTGGAACCGAAGGGCTTCTCATCGGGTTGGCAGAACAACTCGATAATAAATGAGTAGTGGATGTTTTATAAAAAAGTTGACGGAAGGGTTTTCGTTAAAAGCAAAATATGCCTCGCACAAAAGATAATTTGTTTTAAATGTATGCATTATAAAATCAATTCGGTTTAAACCCTATCATTTAGTAAATTGCTATATGCAAAAAGGAATCAACCCGGTGCGCATCCTGTTCGTGATACTTGCATTAATATCTTTCCTGTCTCCAAAGGCACAAACATATTTGCCTGCCTTCAATATGAACGGTATTCAATGGACTCCGTTCCCTGATTATAATCAAATAAGAGACAGCAGGCGTGTAAACCAGAAATGGTATCTCAATACCTATACCGGCCTGTCTGCGGGTTTCGGTTTTTTCAATGGGGGGAGCGCCACCGTTATATCGGCACCTGTCGGAGTGCAACTAAACCGGCCATTAAATAATAACCTGGTTGCTTTCGCCGGCGTGTCTGCGGGACCTTCTTTTTTTAGCTTCAGCCGTTCCTTTACAGATCCAGCCTTTAATAAATCCTATCCGGGCAGCAACTTCTCCAATGCATACGGCCTCGGCATCCATTCGAGGATGGAATTGGGCCTGATGTATATCAACGATGCAAAAACATTTTCCATCTCGGGCAGTATTGGAGTGGAAAGAAGCAGTTTTCCGCTTTATCCCGTTGAGCCGAAGAATACGAAAAGGCAATAACGGAGGACTATTTGCATAAAAATCGTTCTTTAAACGCCGCGATGAGGCGTAGCACAATTTCCCCATGTATCTGTTGTATCTCCCAATAACCCGTTTGGAATTGATTTTTATTTTAATAAACTACCGCGGATAAACATGTTAATGGTTTATCAGTCAGTTCTTTCAGCCTTTCTGCCATGTAAACGACGGCTATATTTAAGCAACGGACTGAGGAAGGGTATAGTAAATGCTTAGGTTAGTTCATAAATAAGCGAAATGAAAAAAAATACGATAGTTAACCTGTTATGCACCGTGTTCGCAGCAATGGTTTTATTGAGCTCCTGTTCCATTGAATACAGGAACAGTCATCGCCGGCATTATGACAATCATGACAATAACCGCAATGAAAGTGAACGCCATGACAGTTATCACCGCTAAACGGTCCATTGTTACTTGTTGAGAAAAGCCATTACTTCATGGATTAACGAAACCCTTTTGTTAGTAAAGGGATGATCAGCAATCGCTACGGTAAGCTTTTATCCTGCGCAACAGCCTCGCTGCAGAAACCCAATCCCATCATCGCTATGATAAGCAACAGGATTGATAAGCTTGCTTTTTTTATTTCCATCTTAATTTAATTTATCATTTTTTAAACAGCTCCAGCAACGCCGTTGCACCGATCAGCGTCCCCAAAGGAATAGCCGATAGATCAACCTGGTAATTACCATTGTGGTTGAAGAATGGATATTTTTTTCCTTCTGCAGCAGCTTTTGCAGCTACTTCGGTATTCGCAATGCCTATCCAGATATAATCATAGACCCCTTTTTTGTTTTGAATAATGAGATGATGAAAATCCTCAGATACCATTTCCGAAGGAATATCCTTGATTAATTTTTCATGGTCAACAACAGTTGTAAGAGACGCATTGATCTTATTGACCATGGCTGCATTATTGACGAGGGGATAGACCGTGGCTTTTATAGTCATGGTTGGATACAGATCCTTTGGCAGGTTATTTGCGATCGCAATGCCTTCATTGATTCTTTTGATGCCATCCAGCAAAATATTCCTGTTTTTTTCATTGAACCAACGCAGGTTTAATTTTAACAACGCAGAAGACGGTATCACATTATTGACAGAGCCGGACTGAAAGGCTCCTACCGTAAGGGTGGCAGCATCCTGGGCAGCAATATTGCGGCTGATGATGGTTTGATATTGCATCACGGCATTACAACCCATGATGATGGGATCCTTTGCATCTTCGGGATGCGCACCATGTCCGCCGATTCCATAAAAAGTAATATCCAATTGGTCGCTTCCTGCCAACCTGGTTCCGGGTGCATTATATACATAGCCGACAGGAATGGGAAAGGTATGCATGCCAAAAAGAAAATCAGGAACAGGTGTACCTTTTTCATACAGTCCATCATTGACCATGGCCTGCGCACCCAACAAGGGCTCTTCCGCCGGCTGCGCAACCAACACAAGGGTTCCCTTCCATTCATTTTTTAGTTGCAGCATCATTTTGGCAATACCCAGCATCCAGGTGATATGTGCATCATGACCGCAGGCATGCATCACGGGCGATTCGCTGCCATCTTCTTTTTTCATGGTCCTGATGCTGGCATAAGACAGACCGGTGGTTTCTTTTACCGGGTTACAATCCATATCGGCACGATACATCACGATGGGTCCTTCTCCATTTTTTAATATACCCACAACGCCCGTTTTTCCAATGCCGGTCATGACTTCATAACCTAATCCTTTTAATGTCGCGGCTATAATGCCCGCTGTGCGGGTTTCCATAAAACCCAATTCGGGATTTTGATGGAGATCTTTAAATATTTCCACTAAGCGCAGCGAATCGGCATAGGCCATTTGTTTTAGCTTTCCCAAAGGCTGCGCGTGGACTGTTGCAAGGGTCAGTAAAGCCAATAGAAGAATCGGAATGGTTTTATGCATATCTATATGGTAGTGTTTAGTGACTGGCTAAGATACAATTATATACCAATTGGGACTAGGCTGACACTGGCGCAAGCGTATGGAGGGGCTGGATTTTAGTAAGAAGAATGTATGGCTATTCCGTTCTCAGGCTTGTTGCAGGATTGGTCATCGCAGCCCTGATCGTTTGCACACTTAAGGTACCCAAGGCAATGGCCATCATGCCCAGTCCGCTCAGCGCGAAAACCCACCAGCTCACCGGGGTCCTGAAGGCAAAATTATCCAGCCATGCCAGGATGGCCCAGCAGGAAAGCGGCGTGGCGATGATAAAAGCAATGGCCACCAGTTTTACAAAATCCATCGACAATATGGAAACGATCTGCGTGACGGAGGCACCGAATACTTTGCGGACCCCAATTTCTTTGGTCCTGCGGTTGGTGGTGTAGATGACCAGTCCCAGCAGACCCAGGCAGCTGATGAAGATCGTTAGACCGGTAGTCCATTGCAGTAAATTTGAAATATTTTGTTCGCTTTTATATGATTTGGCAATGCTTTCATCAAAAAAGGCATAGCTGAATGCTTCTTCCGGATAGGCTTTCTTATAGACCTTTTCTATTATGGAAATCGCAGCATGCCAGTCATTTTTTTGGGTAGGCTGCAATGCGATGATCATATCATTCCAGTTGGCTGATGACTGGAAAAAAACCATGGGTTCAATTTTAAAATTTAATGTATGCGCATTAAAATCCTTCATCACACCAACAATCGGAACATATTTACCATCCCAAAACAGCGTTTTGCCGATTGCATCCACAGGACGCCGGAAGCCAAGCGCACGCTGATACGTCTCATTGATCAGCGCTTCCTTGATGGTATCTGAAAACAGTAAATCCCTTCCGGCTATCAGCGGTATATGAAATATTTTCAGATAATTGGAATCCCCGGATTTTAATTCCACCTGGTGCTGCAAATCCTTTTTCCCTTCTTTGTATTCTATTGTGCTGGTCCACCAGCCCGATGAAGAAGGCAGATCATTGGCCAAACTGGCTGTGTTGATGCCGGGAATTTTCTTTAGCTCGTTGAGCAAATACAACCGGTGAGTATACGAAGTATCGGCATTGGGCATATTGAAGCTCAGGATGGCCTCTTTGTTGAACCCAAGATCCCTATCCAGCATAAAACGGATTTGTTTACTGACCAGCAGCGTGCCCATGACGAAGAATTGGGCAATGACGAATTGCGAGACAGTGAGGCCCTGTCTTATCCAGGTTTTTCGACTCCTGCCTGCACTGAAATAGGATTGGTTTTTCAAAACCTGTAGCGGGCTCCACGATGAAAGCACCAATGCAGGATAAAACCCAGCGAGGAAACTAACTGTGAGGATCAGCACAGCAAGAAAGACGACAAGCGCGGGCTGAGCCTGGGCTGATGAAAAACTCAAGCCCTCGGGGATAAAGCTGGCGAAGGCTTTCAGCAAAAGCGGAGTCAATGCAATCGATAGGAATGTCGCCATTAGTGTGATGAGGAAGGTCTCGCTTAAGAATTGGAAAATTAATTGGCGTTTCGAGCTGCCCATTGTTTTGCGGATGCCGATTTCCTTGGCCCTTTGAGCAGCCTGGGCTGTCGTAAGGTTGATGAAATTTATGCTGGCAAGAAGCAAGAGAAAAGCCGCGACAAGCATCAGCGCATATAGCGTTGGCTTGCTCGCCTGACGGTCACCAAAATTACCGTAATGGCTGTTAAAATGGATATCATCGAGCGGTTGCAAAAGATAGCTCCAGGTATAATGGTTCTTTTTTGCATCTTCTCCCCGATACTTAGTAAAGATCGTCTTTAACCTGGCTTCGACCGAAGAAGCCGATACCCCTTTACTGAGGCGTACGTACAATTGCTGATCGCTGGTCGTAGAGCCCCATTCATCCCAACCCATTTTGCTTCTCAATCCACGATTCTCGAGGACGGTCGGAAGGGAAATGAATTCCTTGAAAGTAAGATCTGTATTGCCTTGCTGACCAAAATCCTGCACAACCCCTGAAACCCGGGCGCTGAGCGTATCATCATAAACAATTTCCCTGCCGATCACCTCTGCATAGTGAAGCGAAGGGAAATAAAGTTTTGCCCTGCTTTCGCTAAGAACAACCCGACCCGGTTCGTTGAGCGCCGATTGCGCGGAACCGGCCAGCCATTCATACGACAGCATGTCAAAATAATGTCCGTCGGAAAAGATGATGTTATTTTGTTCTCTAAACTGCTTGGGCTTGGCAGTATGGGCGCCCGGCACAGAAACCTTTCCTGCATTATAGTAGCGAAAGCTTACAGCCTGGTCAATTCCCGGCAATTCTTTCTTTACAGCATCGGCCAGCGGAGCCTGCACACCGCGTGTATGGCCAGGATTGCCCTGGAAGGAAAATTCACTCACTATCCTGAATATGCGTTCTCTGTTCTTTTCGAAACGGTCAAAGCTAAAGTCATATTGAACGATCAGAAAGATGACCAGCGAAGCGCTGATGCCGATAGACAGGCCTAAAACATTGATCAGCGAAAAGATTTTGTTGCGCCAAAAATTTCTGAACGCAACAATGATGTAATTTTTTAACATCGCGATGAATTTACGATGTATGGTTTGATCAATGAATATGCCAGATAAGATGCTCTGTGTTAATCAACCCGTTGTATATTTTTGTCTGTTTAAACCGTTCGGTTTGAGAGCTAAGACTGTGCGTTTTTGATACAGAGCGAACTTAACATATATGCGCCATAACCGCCCAAGCCACCCGAATTGTACTACTTGCCCGTCTATTTAATCATTCATTCATTTTATTTCCATCTTAAAGAGCAGATTTTTAAAGGCTGCTTCATTCCTGAGGGGATCAAATAATTTATTGACTTTTATGCTGACCAATGTGTAGTCGTAAAGGCGATAGGCAATGGTAAGATATTTCATCGCTTTTTGTTTATCTCCCAGCCAGGCATATACAATACCTATATTCAAGGCATTGTCATTTTCCGAAACGTTGATCAACGAATCAACCAACTTATCCGCTTGCTTTATATTGCCGGTTTTTATCAATGCAATCGCTGTTTCCGGCCGGAACCGGCCGCTTCCTTTTAACAGGACGCTGTCATAATCGTCTTTTAAAAAATAGTACGAAATCCAAATTCCACGGGCGAAATTTCCTGCACCACTGGTGTCGGT
>DATHGW010000315.1:0-5824 GCA_035317445.1 Puia sp. | reverse complement strand
ATCAAAAGTACATTGGGGAAATATTCAGCCGTAAGAACCTGGGACTGTAAAAGTTTTTCCTTTCCAAACAAATCTTCTATGGATGCCCTGGCAAAATCTTCAGCATAAAGAAATTTCTTGTCCAGAACCGGTATTTGTTTTCCCAACTCTGCTTTGGTGGCAAATGGAATTTCGCGGCCGCCTGAATAAAAGGTAAGCACTTGTTCTTTTTTTCCATTGTCATCAAAATCGTTATAGTATAGCCTTACCGGTTGCTCCTTTGAAGCCCTGAGCCTGCTGTTCTTCCCAAGGTTTCCGGCTATCAGGTCAATATTTCCATCATTGTCAATATCCACTGGTAATACAAAATTCCACCAGCCTTTTTTATCTGTGATGATCTTTTTGGTAAACACCCCCTTATTATTCACAAAAGCAATAATCCCTCCCCATTCCAGAGTAACAATCAGGTCCTTTTCGCCGTTCTTGTCGAGGTCAAACCAAACGGCATTCGTAACAAATCCGATCCGTTCCAAATCCTTTGCATGAGCAGCTGTAACATCTTTGAACTTACCCTTTCCGTCATTTTGCAATAAATATGATCTGGGGATCTGTCCGTAGTTGGCCGGCACGGACCTTCCTCCAATGAATAAATCAGGATAGCCATCACCGTTAAAATCGTAAGGTATTACGCAGGATGCATTCACAAGTAAGTTGTCAAAAGAACCTTCCAACTTCTTTAGATGCATTTTCCCGTCGTTCAAATATACCCTTGGCTTGAGGTGCGGATCGCTGCCGTAATACTCATCACCTCCGCTGGCCACCACCAAATCGGCATATCCATCCTTGTTCACATCCACCCAACAGGCATCAATATCCTCATAGAGGCTGTCGGTTTCCATTGAGGATTGTGCAGATCGATAAAATTTTCCATTGGCCTGCTGCATAAAAACCGCATTTTTTTTTCCTTTGGAAGAACCAATAAAAACATCTTCAAGCCCATCCTGGTTCATATCCCCGACTGCAAGTGCAGGTCCATCTGTTGATATCATATGTGGAATAAGAATCTCGCGTTCAAATTCTGCAAAAGCATTTTCCTGGTGACGATATTGCAGATTAACTTCATCTGTAACATCTATCATGCGCTTTGTAGGGTTTTTTTTGTATGACCTGATGACATCATAATTGAATTTGGGTAGATGTTCATGATACTGAAATACAAGATGGGCCGAGTCTTTATTCAACTGAATTCTCTGAAACGAATTATCCGGCCAGATGAGAAAGGCAGAATCGACAATCGTGTTATTTAAGCCGATATGGATGGGTATTTCAGTACTGGACAGGTATCCATGCACGGGATATTTTTCATAGTTGCGGATCGACCCATTCGCAAACAGAATGACCTTAGCTCCCAGGGCATTCACATTGGCCGAAGGTCCCTTCAATTTTATATCCACATAGGATTTGACTTTGCCGTCATTGCTCTTATTTTGATAAAGAAAGGCGGCATTCTCAATATTGTTTACCGCAATGTCAAGATCTCCGTCATTGTCAAAATCCGCATAAACAGCTCCATTGGAATAAGAGGGTTTGTCCCCGCTGATCTCATTTGCCAGGTCATTAAAGATCATATTGCCTGCGTTCAAAAACAATTTATTAGGCACTTTAACTTTGGGAAATTTATCTGTCAGTGCCATATCCCTTTCATCCAGGTTGTGATTCTTTATTTTAGATTGAATTTCCAGGTTGGAAGCAAAATTGATGTAATCAATATCATTCAGTCTTTTTTGTATGCCGTTGCTTATGAAAATATCCTTTAATCCATCATTGTTAAGATCCACCCATAGTGGGCACCAGGACCAGTCTGTGGCGTACATATTTGCATATAAACCAATCTCGCTGAACATGCCGTTCCTCCGGTTGTATTGAAGATTATTGCGCGTATATTGATAGTTGTATCCATAACCCAGCTTATACTCAAAGATATCATAGGAGTCTTCGCCCTCCGATTTTTTGAGAATATAAGGATCATAGGGCATCATATCTACGGTCATGATATCCGGATATCCATCATTGTTAGCATCCGCAATATCCACGCCCATGGAAAACTGGCTGGTATGCATCATACGTTCAGGCAGTTCCTCCTTAAAGCTTCCATTGTGCTGATTAATATAGAGGTAATCATTTTCATAAAAATCATTGCCTATATATAGATCAGGGTAGCCGTCGAGGAGAATATCTGACACAGAAATCCCTAAACCGTACCCTATAACGGAGCTGTGTATCCCCGATTGGCGCGTAACATCCGTAAACTTATTGCCGTCATTTCTATAGAGGCGGTCTCCCGAAAGAGGATTGAATGTTTTTAACATGCTATCACGAACGCCGAATGTACCGTTTTGATGGATGGTATGATTTAACAGGTACATGTCCAGGTCTCCATCCATATCATAATCAAAAAATACAGCCTGGGTGCTGAATCCGGAAAAATCCAACCCGTACTCCCTGGCTTTATCTTCATAATGTGGAACGCCATTCTTATCAATCCCCTGGCATACCAACAGTAGATTGTGGCTGTTGAGCATCTCGTGCTTGCCTACCCGGCATATATAAATATCCAATAAACCGTCATTATTGATATCAATAACGGAAACACCGGTAGACCAACCTCCATCAGCTGGAATGGCGGCGGCCAAAGTAACATCCTTAAAATGCAGATTTCCGGTGTTGAGATATAGTTTGTTCTGGCCCTGGTTGGACGCAAAAAAAAGATCGATCAACCCATCATTATTGAAATCGCCTGCTCCCACGCCCGCTCCGTTGTAAAAGTACGCATACTTAAATACGTTAAATTGCGGAGTGGACGTGATTTTATTGGTAAAATCCAGTCCTGTTTTGTCTTCATTGAGCAGCTCAAACATTGCAGGGGGCTTGACTCCACCATTTTCATGACTGCAACCGCACGAAAGAAATACCCAGCCCAGGAAACAAAAAAAAATATGATTCTTCATATCGTATAGGTATAACTGACCGGGATCTTCCTTTGAACTGCCCATTGCAGAGCCTATTCTTCCGTTCAAACATATTCTTTTCCAGAAATTTATGGTACTAAAATAAACCATAACTTTGGTTTATAACCTAAAACAGGACTAATTTGCTTGGCCTTTTTTTTCCCTTCTTACATCATATTCGTTTTTCTTTTTTATTGTTTGCATGCCTGTTTTTCTTTTGTCTGCAGGCATCTTCACAAAACTTTGAATTTACGGGAAAGGTGATTGACTTTGATACCAAAACGCCCGTGCAGGGTGTAACGGTCAGTATTCCATCCATAAAAAAAAATATGATAACCGACAAGGAAGGCATTTTTCGCTTGTCGGTTCCTGAGGGTGACTATAATTTTGTTTTCAGTTCGGTTGAATATAGAACCTTAAAGCTGATCATCCCTATCCCCTTCAAATTGAGCATAACCATAGATCTCAAGAAAAGACCTCCGGTAGAATTGCCAGAGCTCACCGTTGAATCCAGAAAAAAGAATGCTAATGTATCCGATGCAAGGATGAGTACTATAAATATAAACCTGGCACAGTTAAAGAAAACACCACTGCTATTTGGTGAAGCTGATATTTTGAAAGCGCTCACTTTACAAACAGGTATTACTACCATTGGGGAAGGTGCAGGCGGCTTCAGTGTCAGAGGCGGAAATACTGATCAGAACCTTGTTTTGGTGGATGGTGCCCCGCTTTTTAACACTTCGCACCTGCTTGGTTTCTATTCCAGCATCAGTCCTGAGGCAGTCCAGGATTTTACGCTATATAAAGGAGCAATTCCTGCTTCATATGGAGGAAGATTGTCTTCGCTGGCCAATCTTAATGTGAAACCCGGGAACGATAATAAGATCCGTTACGGATTCAGCGTCAGCCCGATCAGCCTGCACGCTTTTGTGGATGGCCCGATCAAAACTAAAAAATTGACCTTCTCGGCCGATGGACGCATCGCTTACCCCAGGTTTCTGATGAGTGTTTTTCCGGGATCTGTCAGCAACAGCAGTGCATTTTTTTATGATGCTGTAGGAAAACTTGTTTACCGGTTTAATTCTAAGAACCAGATTTCGGTTGCATTGTATAGGAGCTATGATGAGTTTAAGTTTCCGGGGGATACCAGTTATGCCTGGCAATCCAACATTATTGCTTTAAACGGAAGATCGCAGCTCACTAAAAAATGGTCTCTTCTATATAATGGCAATATCAGCTATTTTTCTTCGGACATCAACGGGAATCAGCACGGTTACGAATTCAGGTTGCGGAGTACTATCCAGAACAACGAAGCCAAGGCCAGTCTCCATTTTCAGGCTACCGAGAAAATTTATTTTGAGGCTGGCTTCAATTTTATCAGGTACACCGTTTCGCCAGGTAATCTAAACCCAACGCATGCCGTTTCAAAAATAAATCCCACCAGTTTAGAGAAGGAATATGGCGATGAAACGGCTGGCTTTGCACTTGCCCATTTTGATATTTCAAAATCCATCGTATTGGAAGCTGGCATCAGGCATTCCAACTTTTCATACAAGGGACCGCATACCATCTATCATTATGCGCCGGGTCAGCCAGCGACACCAGAAACGATTACCGACAGCACACAATATCAAAAAGGCCAGACCATACAACAATACCAGGGATGGGAACCCAGGCTATTGCTTAAGATCGGACTGAATGATGAAACATCGGTCAAGCTGAGCTATACCAAAACACGGCAGTATCTTCAACTCATTTCTAATACGATTGCCATAACGCCGATCGACTATTGGAAAATGAGCGATCCTTCGGTAAAGCCGGCCGAAGCTGACCAGTATGCGGCCGGAATATTCAGGAATTTTCATAATGATGATATCGAAACTTCCGTGGAGGGATTCTATAAAATTTCCGACAACCTTATTGATTATAAGAATGGTGCGTCGCTCTCGATGAATCGATATATTGATGCCGATTTACTTCCGGCAAAGGGCAAGTCATACGGCGTTGAATTTAACCTGAGAAAACCAGTGGGAAAATTTACCGGCCAGCTGGCGTTTACCTGGTCAAGGGCCTTGATTGCAGATGTCTCTCCATACGCGAGCGAACAGGTAAATAAAGGGGATTATTATCCTTCCGCATATGACAGGCCCGTTAACCTGAGTCTTACCGGCGGAATGAAAATGGGAAAGGGATGGACTTTCGGAATGACCTTTGTATACATCACGGGCCGTTCATCCACTTACCCGGATGGAACCTATATTATGAATAACACGGTCATTACAAATTATTCGGCAAGGAATGCCGACAGGCTCAAAGATTATGACAGGTTGGATATTTCCTTTTCTCATGATTCGAGACGTTTTCCGGAACAGAAGAATTATGCGGTTATTAATTTTTCTCTTTACAATGTTTATGCAAGGAAGAATCCCTATTCCATCTATTTCCAAAGGAGTGGCGCTGTGCTCAATTCTTATGAACTGTCGGTATTGGGAACAATGATTCCATCAATTACACTAAATCTCTTTTTTTAGCATCTTATGAACTCTTCTTTTAATAAATTCTTTTTTGGATGGCTGGTATTGATTGCTGTTTCCTGTGTAAGGACAGTGACTGTACCCATCCGGAATGTAGCTCCCATCCTGGTAGTGGAAGGAATGGTAACCAACGAAGCACCTCCGTATAATATTCGCCTTAGTTATTCCGGCCAATTCAAAAATATCTACGAGGATTCTGCAATTCATTATATCAACGATGCCCAGGTAAGTATTAAGGATGATGCGGGTGATTCTGTTTCCTGCGCCCTGGTCAGCGACGGAAACTATGAAACCACGGATTCA
>DATHGW010000314.1:0-6017 GCA_035317445.1 Puia sp. | reverse complement strand
GACAGATCTTTTAAAAACGCGAGCGGATGCTCCATCAGTAGTTTGTGTTCCATGACGGAGTCATGGAAGAACATCCAGGTATCATCGCCCTGGTAATAGTGCAGGTAGATGTATCCATATAAACAGCCCAGCAGCACCCTGAAACCAAAAACGCCCATTCTTTGCCAGGGGTTCAACCCGGCAAGGCTTTTACGTGCCAGTCTCTGAAAAAGAAATGCGAAACAAATGAAATAGCCAGCGAACAGGAGCGCTTTAGACATAATTTGATTTTCAAAATAGTATTTAATACATCAAATCTATAAATTTGAGCCTAATATACCTGAATGAACAAAAACAGTCATGTCCCCGGGAAGCTGATTGCCCTGGTATCGAACAGCACGTGGGCGGTGTACAATTTTCGACTGGATGTGATCCGTTTTCTTTGTCAAAATAATTATCAGGTGCTGGTGATCGCTCCCTATGATGAATATGCGCTTCTGCTGGAACAGGAAGGTTGTGCCTATAGTCCCATCCGCTTCAACAACCGTTCAGAAAATCCCCTACGTGACCTCAGTTTATATTACCAGCTCAAACGAATTTACACACAACAACGTCCTGATTTTATTTTTCATTATGTGATCAAGCCGAATATTTATGGTTCCCTGGCTGCCGCCGCCTGTTCCATCAAATCTGTCGCCGTGGTCACGGGGTTGGGTTATTCCTTTGCCAGGAAAAACTGGCTTTACCATATCGTTCGACTTTTGTATAAGAGAGCCCTTCGCAGCACAGAGGAAGTCTGGTTCCTCAATAATGACGATGCCAAAATATTCATCAAGGAAAAAATTGTGCATATCGAAAAGATGCGGGTGCTGCCGGGGGGAGGGATCAATACGGATCATTTTTCACCCGCATTTGAAGGCCCGCAGGAACGGGTCAATGGATTTACTTTCCTGATGAGCACCCGCCTGCTGAAAAGCAAAGGTGTCGGTATTTATGCGGATGCCGCGCGCATCGTCCGGAATAAAAATTACGAAGTGAATTTCGAACTGATCGGGTTCTTTGAAAAAAATCACCCGGATTCAATTCCCGAGGAAGAGTTGAAAAAATGGGAAAGGGAAGGATTGATCCGCTATCATGGCTTTGCCAAAGATGTCCGTCCGTTTTTGAAAAAATCGGATTGTTTTGTTTTTCCTTCTTCTTATCATGAAGGTGTTCCCCGGTCTTTGATGGAGGCCGCGAGTATGGAGCTGCCGATCATCACATCCCTTAACCGGGGCTGTAAGGAAGTGGTATTGAATAATTCCAATGGCTATCTCTGTAACCTGAACGAT
This sequence comes from Puia sp., assembly GCA_035317445.1. Lineage (GTDB taxonomy): Bacteria > Bacteroidota > Bacteroidia > Chitinophagales > Chitinophagaceae > Puia. Next base: position 4,707 of record DATHGW010000314.1, on the reverse strand, counting down.
CCGTTCGACGTGGCGGATAAAATGGAAAAGATGATGAACCTGACGACAGAAGAACGGATCAGGATGGGGAAGAATGGGAGGGCATTGGTGATGAAGAAATTTAATGTGGGGATTGTGATTAAGGAATATGAACGGACGTTAAAGGCAGGTCTGAAGGTCCCCGTCTGACCGGGAATACCAATTCCGGAAACTTCCCTTGTATAAACTCCAGCACTCCAGACTTCCTGATCTGCTTTTCCCAACTCCACTCGCTCAGATCAGGAAAACCATACGCATAGCCGTTAACGTTTTCCCATGTAAAATTCGACAGATCATCGCGGAGAAAGAAATAAGCGCCCCCATATTGCTGCTGAAATTTTTTTACCCACGCATAATCCGAACTGATGATGGGGATGTTCATGCTAGCGTATTCCAGGAATTTTGTTGCGCTCTGTTGGTTGAAAGGCTCCTTGTCGGGCATAAAATTAATCGCGAACCGCGCTTTGTGTAGCCATTCGGCCACGGACGAATAAGGAACGGGCCCTTTGAAGCGAATATTTTGATATGTATCATATCTCCGCGACAGCCTGTCATAATCTTTGCCCAGTACAAGCAGGCTATGATCTTTCAATCGCGGTGTTGTAAAAACCCGGAGCAATGATCTGATATTTCTCTGCGGGCCCAGGCTTCCTGTATAAATGAAATCAAAGACTTTTTCAGGCTGAGTTGGTCCCTGCATCCTGGGAAAGATCCCCATATCCCTGAATCCGAAAGGCACATCATCAGTAAATCCCATTGATTCTTTCACATACTCATTCAGGAAGATCCGGAAACCAGGTTTTGAAGATAAAGAACGTTTTATGAGATCTTTCCATTTCCGGAAAGGTGGAACAGAAGCTGAACCATATTCATGAATGGTCACCACGTCCTTTTTTGCATGACCGCTATCCGTTCCCATAAAATGCCAAAACAGATCAGCACGAGAACCGGCGATCTCGCTGGACCTGATCTCAGTTGTTTGAATTCCATAAGCAGAAAAAAAATGACTGTATGCATCCAGCTCCGGCAAAAAAGAACGATGGGAATGAACGAATGCAATGGTCATGTGTGCCGCTTAGATGATAATAAAATTATACAATAGATTGACGCTCCGTTCGTACTTTTGCACTTTGTAAAGATATCATGGAAATTACAGCAAAAACAGCCGAAGAACTCCGTCTGACCCCCGAAGAATTTGAACTCATCAAACAAAAACTTGGCCGCAAGCCCAATTTCAATGAACTCTGCGCGTTCAGCGCGATGTGGAGTGAGCATTGCAGTTATAAGAATTCAATCAAGTGGCTGAAGACCCTGCCCAGGGAAGGTCAGAAAATGCTGGTAAAGGCCGGTGAAGAAAATGCGGGATTAATGGATATGGGAGACGGCTTTGGACTGGTATTTAAAATTGAATCACACAATCATCCATCGGCGATCGAACCCTTCCAGGGGGCGGCTACCGGTGTCGGAGGAATCCACCGGGATATTTTTACCATGGGCGCCAGGCCCATTGCTTCATTAAACTCGCTTCGTTTCGGAAATCTGAAAGAAGCAAAAACGCAACACCTGCTGGCCGGCGTGGTTCATGGTATCGGACACTATGGAAACTGTTTTGGCGTGCCTACGGTTGGCGGTGAAGTTTATTTCGAAGATTGTTATCATACCAATCCACTGGTCAATGCGATGAGCGTTGGCCTGGTTAAGGCTGGCAAGACGGTATCGGCCACGGCCGGGGGAAAGGGAAATCCTGTTGTGTTTGTCGGCAGCGCCACGGGAAAAGATGGCATCGGCGGCGCATCCTTCGCATCGGCGAATATTACTGCGGAGAGTACAGAAGAACTTCCTGCCGTACAGGTAGGCGATCCCTTCCAGGAAAAAAAATTATTGGAAGCCTGCCTGGAAGTAATTGAAACGGGAGCAGTAGTGGGCATGCAGGATATGGGCGCCGCGGGTATCATTTGTTCTACCGCCGAGATGAGCGCCAAGGGTGGCGTGGGTATGCGCATTGATCTGGATAAAGTGCCTACCCGGCAGAAAAATATGAAAGCCTGGGAACTGCTATTGAGTGAGAGCCAGGAACGGATGCTGATGGTTGTTCAAAAGGGCAAAGAGAAAGAAGTGATCGGCATCTTTGATAAATGGGATCTTCCCTGTGCGACCATCGGGGAAGTAACAGATGATCAATTGCTGCGGTTTTATGTGAATGGGATTTCGGAGGCCGAGATACCCGCACATGAGCTGGTGTTGGGCGGTGGGGCGCCGCAATACGATCGCGAGTATAAAGAGCCTGCCTATTTAAAAAAAGTAGCGGCATTTGATCCGGACAGCATCGAAGTTCCCGATGACCTGAGAACGGTTGCGGAGCAGATCATTTCCATTCCCAATATCGCATCCAAGAAATGGATCAGCATTCAATACGACAGTACGGTTGGCGCGGCCAATGCGTCCACCAACGCGCCTTCTGACGCCGCGATCGTGCTGGCACTTGGCACGGGCAAGGCCGTGGCTATGACGACCGACTGCAACAGCCGCTATGTGTTTGCTGATCCGTACAAGGGCGCGATGATCGCCGTCGCCGAAGCGGCCAGAAATATTGTGTGCAGTGGCGGTCAGCCATTGGGCGTAACTAACTGTCTTAATTTCGGAAACCCTTATGATCCCGAAGTCTATTACCAGTTCGTTCATGCGATCAGGGGAATGGGCGATGCATGCAGAAAATTTGATACGCCGGTAACGGGCGGTAACGTGAGTTTCTACAACCAGGGTCCTGACGGTCCCGTATATCCGACGCCAACGATCGGCATGGTAGGACTTCTCGATAGCATCGACGACCGCATGACCCTTGACTTCAAAGAGGCAGGAGACATTATTTTCCTTCTCGGTGAAAGCAGGGCAGATATCAATTCTTCCGAATACCTGCATAAGATCCAGGGAGTGGGATATAGTCCGGCACCGCATTTTGACATAGAAGAAGAATTCCAGCTGCAGCAAAAACTGTCCGGGCTCATTCAAAAAAAGCTGATTGAATCGGCACATGATGTCAGCGAAGGCGGCTTGTTTGTTACCCTGCTTGAATCTGCTTTCGGGAATAGACTTGGATTCGATGTAGTGGCTGATGATCCGGATATCCGTAAAGATGCGTATTGGTTTGGGGAATCGCAGAGCCGCGTGGTCGTCAGCGTAAAGTCCGGCCAGTTAGCTGCATTCAAAAAAGCCCTGGGCGATCATCCTCATGAAGAATTGGGTTTTGTTACGCATGGATCGGTTGAAATTGACGGAATGGACTGGGGAAATGTGCTGACCTGGAAAGAAAAATACGATGAAGCCATTGCGCAATTGCTTGCAGGCACAGAAACAGACGCGGCGTTGAGCGCCTTGTAAAATAGTTCAAATTAATTCATGGACAAAAAATCACAGATCGTAGTAACCGGCGCTGCGGGATTTATTGGCAGCTGCTTGGCGGAATACCTGAACTACCGGGGTTTTCACAACCTCATCCTGGTGGATGATTTCAGCCGCGCAGATAAACGCGAGAACTGGGAGCACAAAAAATTTACGGAGAAAGTAGAACGTGAGCAATTCTTTGAATGGCTCTTCAGGCAAAAGCCTAAGATTGATTTTTTCTTTCACCTGGGCGCACGCACGGACACGACAGAATTCAACTATGCCATCCACCAATACCTGAATGTTGAATATTCCAAGAAAGTCTGGCAATATTGCTCTATTTACAATATTCCATTGGTCTATGCTTCCTCTGCGGCTACCTATGGCAGTGGGGAACTGGGTTACGATGACAACCATGATGTGGTGAGTATTTTGAGGCCCTTAAATCCTTATGGTATTTCGAAAAATGAATTTGATAAATGGGTTCTGCATGAGATCCACAGACCACATTTTTGGGCGGGTCTGAAGTTCTTCAATGTATATGGACCAAATGAGAACCACAAAGGGCGGATGGCCAGTGTCATTTTTCATGCTTTCAACCAGATCAAAAAATCCGGGATCGTCAAACTCTTCAAATCACATCGTCCGGACTATAAAGATGGTCAGCAGCTCAGGGATTTTATTTATGTCAAAGACGTGATTAAAGTCTGTTACTGGATGATGCAGCACCAACCCCAATCCGGTATTTATAACCTCGGAACCGGCAAGGCGAGGTCCTTCGAGGACCTGGTGAAGGCAAGTTTCAAGGGCCTAGATATGAAAACGAAAATCGAATACATCGATATTCCCGAAGATATCAGGGATACCTATCAATATTTCACCCAGGCGAAAATGGATAAGCTGCGCCGTGTCGGTTACATGGATGAATTTTATTCGCTGGAAAAAGGTATCGACGACTATGTAAGGAATTACCTGAATAAAGAGAAGGGATACTAATGGTCAGATAAGGATCGTCAGACTGCAGCCGGCGCATTCCTCGCAGCTTTTCTTTAATTTAGCCGCACATCTATTTTAATCAACCTACATGAATAAGAAAATAGCCATCATCGGAGGTGGAAATTTGGGCACAGCCATCGCTGAGGGCCTGGTGCAAAGCAGGTTTGTCCTGCCAAAACAGATCCTCATCACCAAACGCAATATCGCCACGCTCCATGAACTCGAAAGAAAAGGCGTGCTGGTGAGTGACAAAAATGAAGAAGCCCTGCGCTATGCCGACTTGGTGATCCTGGCGGTGAAACCCTTCCAGGT
>DATHGW010000313.1:0-2625 GCA_035317445.1 Puia sp. | reverse complement strand
CATTCAAACTTATATGATTGGTTATGGATGGCTTTCCAAACTCGTTACCATCGCCATTCTTGCTGGTTTTTCTTCCGTGATCCTGGTTATGCTGATGGGACAAAGCCGGGTATTCTATACTATGTCCTCAGACGGATTATTGCCCAAGGTTTTTTCGCAGTTACATCCAAAGTTCAGAACGCCATATAAAAGCAATATGATCCTGTTTATTTTTGTTGGTCTGTTCGCGGCGTTTTCACCCGGCGACATTACAGGCAACCTTACATCCATCGGCACGCTGCTTGCCTTTGTGCTCGTCTGCATGGGTGTGATCATTTTGAGAAAAAAGGATCCGGGATTGCAAAGGCCTTTTAAAACGCCCCTGGTTCCATTGGTTCCCATACTCGGTATAATCGTTTGTACCGCAATGATCGTGAGTCTTTGGGGCCCTACGCTGCTTAGTGCATTTATCTGGATGATTGTCGGACTATTTATTTACTTCGGTTATAGTAAACAGAGAAGCAAATTGAATCAGCCATAAAATCGCGATCCATCAAATGATATCAACCGCCTTCATGAAGGCGGTTTTTTCTTTGTATACATATTCGTAAATTTGCGTCCGCCGTCAGCAGGGGTAGATGGTCTGTTCAGTTCATCATCAAAGAATATCAATAAGTATGGGAAGGATTTTTGAAGTTCGTAAAGCGACCATGTTTGCCCGATGGGATAAGATGGCCAAACAGTTTTCCCGCATCGGAAAAGAAATCGCGATTGCGGTGAAGACAGGCGGCCCCGACCAGGCAACCAACCCTGCCTTGCGCAGGTGCTTTCAGAATGCGAAGGCTGTCAATATGCCCAAGGATCGCGTAGAAGCAGCTGTCAAGAGAGCCATGGGCAAGGAAATGGCGAATTATGAAGAGATCCTGTACGAAGGGTATGGTCCGCATGGTGTTGCCATCCTCGTTGAAACCGCCACCGATAATCCTACGCGCACCGTCGCCAATGTGCGTGCTTTGTTCAATAAAGGCAATGGCAACCTGGGCACCAGCGGAAGCGTGAGTTTTCAGTTCAGGAAAATGGGCACGTTTAAATTAAAAATGGAAGGATTGGATACAGAAACGCTGGAACTCGAACTGATTGATTTTGGCCTGGAGGAAATGGGAGAAGGCACGGGAGAAAACAATGAACCTGTTTTAATCCTGCGTACCGCATACGGCGATTTTGGACATATGCAGAAAGCCCTGGAAGAAAAAAAGATCATTCCCCTCAGTGCTGAAATGGAGTGGATCCCGACCACCACGGTCGAACTACCCGAAAGCCAGGCCGAAGAACTCCTAAAGCTGGTGGATAAAATGGAGCAGGATGAAGATGTGCAGAAAGTGTTTCACAATCTGGTTTGAGAAATTCCCATAAAATTTTATTCCGCCATCATCTCCATAATCACTTCAACAATTTCTTCCGTATTGGGTTTGCTGAAATAGTCGCCGTCACTGGCGTAGGCCGGACGATGTGCTTTGCCGGTAATGGTCCTGGGCGCCACATCAAGATACCGGTAACCGCCCTGTTCTTCCGTCACCTTATTGTACATGTATCCTGCCGCTCCGCCGGGCACATCCTCATCAACAAAGAGAATGCGGTTGGTTTTCCTGAGCGAATCCAAAATGCCATGGTGAATATCAAAAGGCAGGAGTGTTTGAATATCTACGATCTCACAACTGATCCCGCTTTGCTCCAGTATTTCCGCTGCTTCCTGCACAATGCGCAGGGTTGAGCCGTATGAAACAATGGTTATGTCTTCTCCCCTGCTGATCACTTCGGGTACACCCAACGGTACCGTATATTCGAGCAGATTGGATGGCAGTTTTTCTTTGAGCCGGTAACCGTTCAGGCACTCGATCATCAGGGCGGGGTCCACGCCTTTCAATAACGTGTTGTACATGCCCACGGCCTGCACCATATTTCGCGGCACACAAACATGCAATCCGCGCAGCGCATGGATGATCATGCCCATCGGTGAACCACTGTGCCAGATCCCTTCCAACCGGTGGCCCCTCGTCCTGACAATCAGCGGCGCCGTTTGCCTGCCAGCCGTGCGGTATTGCATGGAAGCCAGGTCATCGCTCAGCGTCTGGATGGCGTACAGAATGTAATCAATATATTGGATCTCGGCAATCGGCCGAAGACCCCGCATCGCCATACCGATGCCCTGACCCATGATGGTCATTTCCCTGATCCCGGTATCGAAGATCCGTTCCTTGCCGTATTTGGCTTGCAGGCCTGCGAAGCCCTGATTCACATCACCGATCTGTCCGACATCCTCTCCGAAAGCCAGGATTTTTGGATTTTCAGCAAAAAGCGCATCGAAGTATCTGTTCAGCACTTCGTAACCGTTGATCGTGGGCGCATCCTCATCGTATACAGGCTTCGTCTCTGTCACATGCAAAAGATTTTTTGATCCTTCGTGGTAGAGATGCGAGTTGTACAATAGTTTGTTTTCCGCCAACAGGTCAGCGTAATAATTTTTCGCAGGCTGAAAGCCATTTGATTTATTACTGATCACAAGGGCCTGGTGCAGGATCCGCATCACATCCCTGCGGTTGGGTTCGCGGTTGCCCGATAATTCAGCAGAAAGCTTTTCCAGTGCAC
>DATHGW010000312.1:0-4081 GCA_035317445.1 Puia sp. | reverse complement strand
GACCGGCCCATCGGCGGATTTCAATTGCAGCAAAAAAAACTGGCAGAAATGATCACAGAAATTACCAAGGCACAGTTGCTGAACTGGCGCATGGGCGTTTTGATGAATGAGGGGAAAGTTACTGCGGCCCAGGTGTCGATGGCAAAGCGCAACGGATGCGAGGTGGCCGCACAAATCAGCCGGGATGCCCGGCAAATGCTGGGCGGCATGGGCATCAGCGGCGAATATTCGATCATGCGGCACATGATGAATATTGAAAGTGTGATCACATACGAAGGAACACACGATGTACATTTACTCATAACGGGTATGGATGTGACCGGCCTGAATGCATTTAAATGATCCTGCGGCTTAGCCGGGGTAAACGTGAAGAGGGTATGAAAATTTTTTTGATCGGTTTTATGGGATCCGGGAAAACGCACTGGGGGCATTTGCTCGCAGACAAGTTGCAATTGCCTTTTTTTGACCTGGATTCGGTGATCACCGAACAGGAAGCGAAGTCCATTTCAGACATTTTTTCGGAGAAAGGAGAAGAATATTTCAGGTACAAAGAAAAAGAAGTACTGGAAACCCTGGTCAATGAAGAACAAAGCTTCATTATCTCTGCCGGCGGCGGCACGCCCTGTTTCTTTAATAACATTGAATTTATGAAAAAGAACGGCAAGGTCATCTGGCTGAATACTTCGGTGGATATACTGCAGCAGCGGCTGCTCAAAGAGCGTATGACCCGTCCCGTGATCCGAAATGTTGGAGAAGCTGAACTCAGATCTTTTATTATCCGCAAACTGGGCGAGCGCAAGCTTTACTATGAACAGGCCGACCTGATGGTTCATGAAGAAGGTATTGTGCTGGAACCCCTGATCGAATTACTACTAAAAGATGAATAGATCATTATTACTGACAGCTTCGCTGCTCGGTGCTTTATCCGTCGTGCTGGGCGCGTTTGCAGCGCATTCCCTCAAAGAAATCTTTCCGCCCGAATCCCTGGCGATATTCGAAACGGGTGTCCGGTACCAGTTCTATCATGTGTTTGCTATCTTTCTCGCCGCCATCCTGGGTGGGCAACTACGCGAGAGCAGGTTATTCCTCCGGGCAGGTTACTGTTTTATCGCGGGTATTATTTTATTCTCGGGTTCTTTGTACGCGCTGGCTACCTTAAAGGCAAATGGCATGGCAGGTTTGGGTGCGATCGGCATACTTACCCCTTTGGGAGGATTATCTTTTATTGCCGGTTGGATATTGATCTGCGCGGGTGTTTACAGGGATAAAAAAAATCTGTAACCTTTTAATCGAACTCCAGTTCAAAAATAGTCCTGGTTCCCTGATGATTTATTATGCTGAATTTGCCCGATATGGACGCGATCCTTTTCTTCATGTTGTTTAGTCCATTTCCAAATTTTCTCAATTGATCCAGGTCGATCCCAATTCCATTGTCCGTGATCTCGATAAGCAACTTGTCAGAAGTCGTGATATTGATCGTTACCACAGAACCCTTCGAATGTTTTAGTACATTGTTCAGTGCTTCTTTCACACTCAGGAAAATATTCCTTCTTTTTTCTCCGCTGAGGTCGATAGGCGGGATGTAAGCCGGCATCATAAAACGGCATTCGATGGGCGTGTTCTCAAAAAACTCAACGGCATAGGCCCGGATGTACGCGACGAGGCTTTCCACGGTATCATTTGAACTGACCATCGTCCAGATGATGGTATTCATTTTACTCAGCAGTTCATTGGCTGAATGCGATATTTTTTCAATTTCAGGCAGGGTGTTTTCCTTCATCTTGGTTTTTACGATCTCACTCATGAGGCGGATGGCCGTTACGCCCGAGCCCAGTTCATCGTGCATGTCTGCTGAGATCCGGTTTCGTTCCTGTTGCTTCGCTTCGAGGATGGCTACCTGTTTTTCAAATTCCTTTCTTTCATTCTCGAGCTTGAGCCTTTCTCTTTCTTTGACTCGTTCAGTCAGGTTTCGCTTGTTTTTATAGGTAAGCCCCGACATAAAAAACACCAGTTCCAGGATCATGCCGATCTGGTAATACAATAATGGATCATTCAGCACACTGGCTTGTTCCTTCGAAAACCGGTAGCTGGAAATGATGAGTATGAAAGAAAGTATGGAGAAAAAAGTAAGAAAAAGTTGGCCGGCTACGAGGTAATTCATCAGGGGATCTTTTTTCCAGAGTCCGTACAGGACGAAGATCACGCTGAATCCAAGCAGGCCGTACTTGGCGATGTTTTCGACGAGATAGGCGATGGCTGAAAGATTCGTGAAGAAATAGAAAAAGATGAACAGTCCCGTAACGGCAAGGATGAACCAGTTGGAAAAAGCCAGGATCTTCTCCAAAAAAGGATGATCCAGTTTTGTCGCCAGAAATTTGCGGATAAACAGGAGGTAGAAGGAATAGCCGATCATCTGGATGATAAAATCCAGACATCCTTCAAAATAATTATTGAATTCGCTCGTGGATCCGTACAGGTACGACTTGAGAAAAAGCAGCGAACCCATACAAAGGGCATATATCGAATAACACAAGAATTCGATATTGTAATCCTGGAAATAAACACTGGTTGAATAAATAATCATCATCAGCAGGATCCCTGCCGTAACGTAGTTAAAAATGTTAACGGTAATCTTGCTGCTGACTGAGTTGTTTTTGAAATAAGCGATAAAATCCTGTTTGACGATCGCCGGGGCAAGCTTGCTTTGGGTAGATTGGGCAAAATCCAGGCGGGCAAAGAATTGGGCTCTTTCCCCCGGTTTTAGTTTGAAGAACACATAACCAGGTAAAGTGGTGGAATCCGTTGCGGCATTGTTGATGGGAGCGATATTGCCCGGAGGACCTTCAGGTGCAGATTTATACAATGCGATCTTATGGCAATACAAACCAGGGAAGAAATAGAATGCTCCCTCTTCGGCCGAGCCATTCGCCAGCCAAAATTGAAGGAAAATGCTGTTTTCAACCATTTGGATAGGGATTTTCCCAGCAAAAGCAGGAGGAATTTTTTGCGAAATTTTAAGAAATGGGATATCCCGGGCAGCAAAAGAATGGCGTTTATACATTGCAAAACGGCAGTATTGTCCGATCGGTTGGGCGTTTTGAACTTTTGACAGGTCCAGCAAGAGGCTGTCGGGAGGAGATTGGGCAAAGACGTTCAGGCAAAGAAAAAGTGAGAGCCCGAAAAGGACAACCCGGTTCAAGGTATTTTTTTTTCTCATAATCACCAGTGGTTACACAGAATCAGGCTGTTTTTTATTCTTTTAAATTACAATTAATTCAGTAAAAAAATTAGATTAACCCGACTATTATGTTTGCTGTAATCCACATACATACAATAAGTAATTATGTGGTAGTTATAGCTGGTTGCTTATCTTTGTCCCCATGGCAAAACGTTCGAAAGCAAAGAAGAGCCAGTCGTCTTATCCCGATAAACTGAAAGCTGAAAAAGAAGAAAAACTCAGTTTTTGGCAGGTTGTGAAGGATGAGCGTACCCGTAAAATTGCAGGAGCATTTTTTTTGCTGCTGTCGGCCTTTCTATTCGTTGCTTTTACTTCTTTTTTGTTCGATTGGTATGCCGACCAGGATAAGGTCAGTCACGGCATTTCCATTTTTTCTCCCGCATCGAAAACAGACAACCTGCTCGGTAACCTCGGCGCATATGCATCTTACCAGTTTTTTCGCAATGGATTTGGCGTTGCCTCTTATTTATTTTGTTCTTTCTTTTTTATTGCAGGGGTTAATTGGCTTTTTGCCAAAAAAATATTCTCCGTTTTCCGCAATCTTCGTTACGTGATTGTGGGGGTACTCTACTTCTCCACGGCATTTTCTTTTGCGGCAAAAGGGAATAGCTTTTTTTGGGGAGGCGCCGTGGGTGATATGATCAGCGACTGGCTGACAAAAATCCTTGGCTGGGTCGGAACGGCTGCACTGCTGTTGGTCGGCGGACTCGCGTATATTATCTGGAGGTTCAATCCGGCTTTTAAAATGCCTTCTCTACCTGAAAGAAAAAAACAGCCCATCATTTCCGGGAGTGATCCCGATGGCGGCGGACCTAAATTGTTCATCGAGAAATCAGCCGGCAA
>DATHGW010000311.1:0-8384 GCA_035317445.1 Puia sp. | reverse complement strand
TGGATCACTACCAGTCCATTTCTCAGCCAGGGAATTTTTCCAGGCTGCACGTCACCGGAAATGGTTCCTTTCAGCACCTGAACAGGTCTGAACCCCGATAAAACCAGTGCGGGATAAAATCCTGCGAGTATGCCTACCAGTAAGGTTAGCAAAACAATCAGCAGCAACACAAAAGGATGGATCAGTAGGCCAGCTGATATTTGCTTGTTGGTAAACTGATTGAGCCAGGGAAGAAAGGTTATGGTCAGCGCAACAGCCACCATCATGCTGATCACGGCAAGCAATAGGGTCTCTCCCATAAATTGAAAGATCAGTTGTTTTCTGCCTGCGCCAATTGTTTTTCGAACTCCCACTTCCTTCGCTCTTTGCAAAGATTTTGCGGTGGCGAGATTGACAAAATTAAAACAGGCAATGACCAGTATAAATCCGGCAATGATGATCAGTGCATTGACATAGGTGATGTTCCCCCGCCGGGCCATGTCGAACTTAAAGGCGGCAGAATACAAATGGATTGCCCGCAGGGGCTGAAGAAATGGCTTGCGGTGTGCATCTCCTTCCCTGGCAAAGGCCTTTGATCTGGTATTGATCAGGTTCTGGAATTTGGATTCAAGCAAACGGCCATCGGTTCCTTTTTTTACTTTCACGTAATTATAAAATTGTTGCCATTGCCAACTCTCCATGCGCTCTTTGGGAATATGCAAGGCAGCCACGGGACGAAGGAAATTAAACTGCAAGTGAAAACGCCGGTTATTTTGAAAAACAGCTGTCACCTGCAGGGGCTCTTTGTTCACGACAATTTGCCTGCCGATGGGATTTTCCTTTTCAAAGAGCCGTTCGGCCATGTCCTGTGATATAACAATGGACGCGGGATCATCGAGCGCCCTGGTTGAATGACCATAGATCAATGAAAGCGGGAACACATCGAAAAAAGTGGAATCGACAAAAAACCCGTTCTCTTCATATAATTTATGCTTCCCGGCTTCAAAAAGTGTTTTATACTTCGCAGTCATCATGACCCTGGTAGTTTGTTCCACTTCTGGAAATTCATGTTGCAAAATCCCCGCATAAACAGGTTGGGTAACCGCCAATTCGGTCGTTCCGTCGTCGCCGGTCACCTGGTTATAAACACGGTAAACCTGGTTTTCCCCGGCAAGGAATCGATCATATTGCATTTCATCCCAGACAAAAAAACCGATCAGGAGACAGGCGGTGAGCCCTAATGCCAGTCCGGCGATGTTGATGAATGAAAAGCCCTTCTGTCTTGTGATGTTTCTTACGGCGACGATTAGAAAATTTTTGAACATAGCAGCGCGTTAATGAATGAAAAGTAAAAAGTATGGATTGTCCCACCAAGAAAGTGCCAGTTTGCTATTTTATTCCTAATCAATCACATACTCTTTTTTTGTCATCTGATCTGTTCGGAACTGGTACATACCATGTTCCAATTTCGGTCATGATAAAAAAATACTAAAACATCTTTGGCATTCATTCGTCCGGCAATTAATTGCTTTCTTCGCAGTTCCAAGAATGGCCAGCTGCATGAGCAAAAAATTATTGATTTCCGTCTTGTTTATTTTTTTATACCATGTTGTAACTGCCCAGACGATCCCTTTGGACATTACCCTAAAAACCACCGGCCGCGATTCATTGACATACGCCACCCTTCAGATTTACCGGTTGCCGGATACTTTGCTGATCGAATCCCGCATCGGCAGCACTGGCATGAACAGGTTTGCGGTAAAGCCGAATGCAACGTATCTTCTGAAAGTATCAGCGATCGGCTTCGGGTCGGCAACCCAACTCATTTCCGTCACGAATAAGTCGTTACAGGTAGCGATCGAACTTAAATCAGAAAACAACACGCTCCATGCGGTGACCATCCTGGCGCAAAAACCCTTGATGAGACAAGAAGACGACAAAACCATCGTCGACGCCGAGCCTCTCGCCAACAGCAGCACCAATGCCTATGAAGTGCTGGAAAAAGTGCCGGGGATCGTGCTGGACCAGGATGGAAATGTCTACCTCAGCAGTTCTACGCCTGCAACAATTTATATCAACGGAAGACAAATGAGGATGAGTACCGAAGATATCGCCGCTTTGCTGAAAAGCCTGCCGGCAGGAAGCATCAGCAGCATAGAAATATTGCGCACGCCTTCGGCAAAATATGATGCGGCCAATAGCGGCGGCATCGTGAATGTCGTTTTGAAAAAAGGCATCAAAATAGGAACGACCGGCAGCGTGAATCTGAGGTATGATCAGGGCGTATATGGCACGGTATCCGCCGAATTCAGCCTCAACCATACAGCGGGGAAAATCAGCTCCTATTTGTCATGCCAGTACACGGATCGGCATTATTTTGAAGATGTCCGGTCACACCGCTCGTTCAGCGGAGACACCCTGCTTAGCCAGGAGTCTTTCATCAAATATTCGCCGGGCACGAACTATGTTGGGGCCGGGATTGACCTGGCTATGAGCAGGAAATTAAATCTGTCCTATGACCTGCGCCTGACCGCAACCGGGAACAACAGCCATACGGTCAGTAGCAATAATTTCAGTAATACCGATGCTCAAAATGGCTTTTACCAGAGTCAAACGCCCATCAGCAACAAAGGCCATTCGCTTTTTATCAGCAATAGCATTTCATCACGCTATTCCATCGATTCATCGGGCAGCACATGGAACAATGAAATCGTATATACTTATACCGATGCGAACAACGCGCAGGCATATACGAATGAATATATTTTGCCACCTGCTAATGCCGTAGCCGGGAGGGGGAATGTTTATAGCCCGGCGGCTGTACTGGATATTAAATCCGACCTGTCCCTGCGCCTCCCTTACCAGTTCCTGCTGGAAACCGGGATTAAGCTGAGTGATGCAAGAAATCACAATAACGCGCTCTATTATACGCAAACCGGGTCATCGCCTGAACAAGTGGATCCTTATCAAACCAACCGGTTTGCCTATAAGGAAAATATTTATTCGGCTTACCTGCAGGGCACAAAAACCATTCATGCGTTCAGTCTTAAAGCGGGTTTGCGCCTGGAGCATACCGGTATGGACGGGCACCAGCAGGTTCCTGTGGATACCTCTTTTTCCATCAACCGGAACGATCTCTTTCCTTACTTTTACGTTAAACGGCCCCTATTTAAAATATTCGGGTATCCATTAACGGGAAATGCGATCTTCCGGCGAAGCATTACCCGCCCCACTTACGACGCTTTAAATCCTTATCCAAAATTTGTTGATCCCTTTACTTACAATGTGGGCAACCCGGACCTAAAGCCGCAGTTTACCACGAACTACGAGATCAATGCCACCTACAACGAGTTTCCGGTATTCGCAGTTGGTATAAATGACACCCGCGACGTGATCAGTCCGGTTACTTACCAAAATGATTTGACCAAAGTCGGTTTCCGCACTTATGACAACCTTGGCAGGTACAAAGAAATATACGGACGACTGTTCGGTGGTCTGCCTGCGGGGCACAAATATTTCATGTATGCGGGTGTGCAATACAATCTCATTCAGTACACTGGTACCTATCAGCACACCCCGTTACATTACAGCAGGGGGAGCTGGACATTTTTTATGGGTCACGACCTGAAACTGACCCCTACCCTGAAATGCAACCTGAATGGGTGGATGTATGTGAATGGATTCAGATCCTTTTATGAATTGAAACCGATGGCACAGGTGAACATGAATATAACCAGGACCCTGCAGAAGAACAAGCTCAGCCTCGTGCTATTCGGGAATGATCTGTTCAGGACGAACAAGTCTGTTTTTCATTTGCAGCAGGCTGGTATTTTGGTGAATGGCACCAGAACTCAAGACAGCAGGAGGTTTGGCCTGACCCTAAGGTATAATTTTGGCGTTGCGCATAAAGAGGAAAAGAAAGACCTCTTTGAGCAGCAGCCGGTGAATACGGAACCGAATCAGTAAGTCGGTTTTTCAGCGTATTGGTAAAGTTCTTCACCCTCATCTTCCGGTTCTTTCTGAAACTCTTCCAGCGCACCCATGATTCTTCTCCTGGTTTCGGATCCTTTGGCTGGTGCAATGAGTATTCCGATGACAACTCCGGCTAACAAGGCGCAAAATGTTTTGTTCATAATTTTCTGTTTAGAAGTACTCATCAATTTCAGGGCCATACATCCGATCTTTTTCGCAGCCATGCATCATGATTTTCCTTAATACCACCTGGTATGGCAATTCATCATAATATAAATTTTTATATCAATATATTTTTAAATAAGATGCGAAAAATGTTTTGTCTAAACAGGAGTTATCCACAAAAAAGCAATGCGAAAAATTTATATGCATATAATTAAGCCATTTATATACAATTATTTACAAAACTCTTGGGGGTAAAGTCATAAACCTAATTTCTTTAACATTTTATTAGCATATCCAGAATTCCTATATTTACATCTTCTAGAACAAAAAAATTAACTACACATGAGAAAATTTCTATCACTGTTCGCAGTGCTGGTGCTGATTTCAGCATGGGCATCTGCGCAATCCAAGGTCGTTACGGGTAGGTTATTGGACCAGCAGGGTCAGCCAACCCCTTTCGCCACCATTCGCATCAAGGGTAGTAAAGTGGGAACCTCAGCAGATGCAGAGGGTCTTTTCATGATCAAGGCGCAGCCCGGCACCGTTCTGGTGATCACAGGCACAGGACTTACGGAAAAAGAAGTCACCGTAGGCGATCTTACTAATTTAAATATCACTGTTACCCGCAAGGAGGCCAGCATGACGGAAGTCATTGTTACGGCACTGGGTATTACCAAGCAATCCAAATCCCTTGGATATGCGACAGCAAAAATTACGGGTCAGGATGCCAGTCAGGCCAAACCCATCAATGTGGTCAATGGTCTTACCGGAAAGGTTTCGGGATTACAGATCAATACCGTAAACAATGGTTTGTTTGCCCCCACGCGCATCACCTTGCGCGGAAACAGGTCGCTTACCGGCAATAATCAGCCGCTGATCGTTGTCGATGGTTCTATTTACTACAGTGATATCAGCACGCTCAATCCCGACGACATCAATGATTACAACATCCTCAAAGGATCGAGCGCGTCCGCCGTATATGGGTCGGATGCATCCAATGGCGTGATTGTGATCACCACCAAGCATGGCTCCAGGTTGAAATCCAGCCTCACTTTTTCTTCTACCATACAAGTTGAAAAAGTTTCTTATATGCCGGATTTGCAATACCGGTTTGGTTCAAACGGTGGAGAAAAATTCGTAGATGACTTTAACGATCTCTCGACGTATATCCCCTACGAAAATCAGAGTTACGGTCCTGAGTATAACGGGAAGCTCGTTCCGCTTGGTCGTCCGGTTTCAGACGGCAGTTTGTTGATGGTGCCTTACAGCGCGGTACGCAATCAAAAAAAGGATTTCTTTAATACGGGCATCACTTCTCAGCAGAACCTGTCATTCCAGTCGGGCGATGAAAACGGAAGCATGTATCTGTCGATGCAGGACATCGTAAGCAAGGCCATTATGCCAAAAGATGAGGGCCGCAGGGATATCTTCAGGCTCGGCGGTACAAAAAAATATGGTATTTTTTCTACCATCTACGCGCTGGCCTATACTTACAAGACCACAAACACAACAAGCACTTACGACGCTTATGAAAACATGATTGAAAGTCCTACCCTGGTGCCACTGTCCACCCTGAAAGACTGGCAGCACAATAAATTCGCCGATCCAAATGGATATTATAATGATTATTATCCCAATCCATACCAGACAATCGACGAATACAGGAATTATAACACGGAAAATCATGCGATCGGTAATGTTCAGCTAAACCTCAAACCCTGGAAATGGCTGAGTCTTTCGTACCGTGCGAATATCGATTACACCAATAACCGTTACGAGTATAAGGGTTTGGAGATCAAATACAGCAATTATGCTTTGACCGACGACCGCGTTGTGTATTCCAATCCGAGCGGTACAGGAGTTGATACGACGCATGAGTCAGCTAAATACCAGGCAGTTTCTGACAATCCCCATCCGGCTTCCTACGGCACGGCTAATTCAAACAACCTGTTGTTTGGATCTGACCTGATCGCCTCATTCAATACAGATATCTCAAGGGATTTCCATTTGGATGCCACCCTTGGTATGAGTTACCTGGATAATTCGATCAATTATACGCCCATTGCAACGACCAATCTGAATTTTCCGCCTTTCAATACATCCAACTTCTCGAGCACAGCTAATTTAAACGGGCAGTCATATTTCCACGCACGCAAAGTGGGTTATTTCGGCGAGGCCCAGGTTGGTTTTAGGGGATTGGCCTATGTACATGGCTCTTACCGGACTGACATTGATTCCAGGCTTTCAAAAGACAACCGGTTCATTCCTTATTATGATATTGACGGATCGGTTATCGTGAGCGAGTTGTTCCCCGGTCTGAAGAATAGCAAAGTGTTAAACTATATCAAGTTGCGTTATGCGCATTCATTGACCGGTAACGTGTCGGCCCTGGCATTCGGTTCTCAATACATTGCCTACGGCGCCTACGCAACGGTTCCCACATTTAGTGCTGGAAGTGGATTTCCCTACGCAGCATCAGGAACATCAGGATATGGAATCAGCGGAACGATTGCCAATCCCAACATCAAACCTGAAAAGATCACCGAAGATGAAATCGGCGGAGAGTTCGGATTCTTAAATGACCGCCTCACTTTCGGGGCTTCCGTTTATAAATCGCTGACCACCGACGGCATCGTATATGCGCAGGTTTCGCGTTCATCAGGTGCACAACAGGCATTGATCAACGCAGCTAAATCACAAAACAAAGGGGTGGAATTGGACCTCCATGCAACCCCCATTAAGACCAAGGACTGGAGCTGGACCGTCGGGGTTAACTGGACGCACAATGAAAGCAAGGTGCTGGCCATTACGACCGGAGTAAATTCGCTGGCGCTCTCCGGCTCAAACACCAATTCATTTGCCGTTGTTGGACACGCATATCCCACCATTCAAACCTATGACTGGGCCCGGGATTCCGCATCAGGCAAAGTGATTGTGGATGCTGTTACCGGACTTCCAACACGCAGCCCTAATTTGTCCATCATGGGTCAGGCCAATCCGAAAGATATTCTCGGTCTAACGACAATGGTCAGATGGAGAAACTTTTCTTTCTCAGCTACCGCCGACTACAGAGCCGGACACAAAATCTACAATTTTATTGCCAATATCATTGACCACAGCGGCGTTGGTTCAACAACGGCTGTTTCGGGAAGACAGCGTTTTGTTTTTCCCAATTCAGTGTACTATGACGCAGGAGCAAAGAGCTATGTCGACAATACCAACATCACGGTCAACGATGGTAATTTCAACTTCTGGCCTACACTGTACAGAAGTGTAGGAGCGAATTATATCACCAGCGCGGCGGCATGGAAGTTAAGAGAGGTCGTGATCACCTACACATTCCCGCAAAGAATACTCGCGCCAACCAAAGTCATCAAGAACGCCGCTATTGCGATCTCAGGGCGTAACCTGATCATGATCAGGCCCTCCACGAATAAATGGACCGATCCTGAATTCAGTGAAGACAATGGAAATGACGTAGGAAGAAATTCGCAGGGCCAGGCGCCACCAACCAGGATTTTCAGCGCTACCCTTTCCCTGACATTCTAATTAACTAATTGTAAAGACAAAGACATGATGACACTATTCAAACATAAAATAAAAACGATCTTCCTTCTCTTATCCGGGGCAGCATTACTGACGATGTCAGGCTGCAAGAAAGGAACTTTTGACATCAACGATCCCAATCCAAACCAGCCTTCCACTGTTCCACCCAAATTCAGCCTGTCAGACGCTTTGGCAGGAACAGCATCGCTGATGCTGGGCGGCAACACAGATATGTTCAACAACTGGATGGGTTACTGGAGCCAGAGCGGTGATTATACGCCGAGCCCCACCTTTGTTTATTACCAGGTCAATACCGACACGTACTCCGGCAACTGGGATAATGCCTATCTGAACCTGATCAACTATAAAGTAATCATCGACCAGGCGTTGAAAGATTCCACGCTTGGAAATTACAAGGCTGTGGCGATGATCATGAAGGCATTCGTTTACCAGCGCATCGTCGATATTTACAACAACGCGCCTTATTCAGATGCCTTGACGCTTAAAAATTTCACGCCCGATTACACCGACGCCCAGGAAATTTATAAAAGCCTGGTCAACCAAATCGATTCGGCTATAACGCTCATCAATAACCCGGATCCCAATGCCGAAACGCTGGATCAGTATGATGCGATGTTCGCGGGAGATATGGACAAGTGGAAAAAATTTGGCAATACCCTAAAATTAAAAATTTTGCTGCGCCAAACTGAAGTTTCCGGAGG
>DATHGW010000310.1:0-5870 GCA_035317445.1 Puia sp. | reverse complement strand
CCTCGGCTGGCCGATCTGGAAAACAAGGAGCACGCTCGTGGAGGCGATGACGGCGGTAATGGAAATAATAAAGCCGATCTTATGCATGTTGATCTTGTCGAAAACAAAAGCCAATGGATCTGCCACGCCATTAAATTCCTTGTAATTCACCAGGCCGGTAATGACTAGCGCGGTGACGATATAAATAACCGTGCAAATCAACAGGGAATAGATCATGCCCTTGGGCAGATCTTTCTGCGGATTACTGCATTCTTCTGCGGTAGTGGAAATGGCATCAAAACCGATATAAGCAAAAAATACAGAAGAAACACTTTGCAAAACCCCTCCCATTCCTTCCGGGAGGAAGGGCGACCAGTTCGATGTGGATCCGGTTGAGAAGATGATCCAGAAGCCAATAATCGCGATGAAAATGAGCACAACGATCTTCAGGCCTACCATGAAATTGGCGCTTTTGCGACTCTCGTTGATCCCGATATATGCAAGGATGGTGATCAGCCAAACGATGATGAATGCGGGAAGGTTAATGATAAACCGGATACCCGCGATGCTGGGCGCCTGGGCATAGATGAGATCAGCTATCGGTCTGCCATTGGCCAGCGCTTCAGTATAATTCATTTTTGCCGTCTGGTATCCGATCGTAAGCCAGCCGGGAAGATCGATGCCGAATGCATGAAGGATATTATTAAAATACGCACTCCAGGAGATCGCGACGACCACGTTCCCGATAGCATATTCCAGGATCAGGGCCCAGCCAATGATCCAGGCGATCACTTCCCCGAATGTAACATACGAATAAGTATATGCGCTGCCCGAGACAGGAACCCTTGCAGCGAACTCGGCATAACAGAGCGCCGTGAAACCGCAGGTAACCGCAGTGATCATGAACAGGAAGATCACACCTGGTCCCCCATGGTATGCGGCCGTGCCAATGGTTGAAAATATGCCCGCCCCGATTACTGCTGCTACGCCCATGAACGTTAGGTCCCGGACCCCAAGCACTTTTTTCATTTCATGACCTCCATGCCCGTCGCCCAACCCCGCTTCCGCATCTTTGATAATCTTATCCAGCGATTTTTTCCGGAACAATGCATTGGCCATGCGGCTAAAATTTAATGTAGATGGAAATTAATGAAAAAACCCGAGTCGACTATTTAATAATCCCGTTGTACCAGGAACCTGGCCAATTGCCGAAGTGGCTCCTTTCGGTTAGCCAGTACCGCAATATCTTCCAGGTGCTGGAAGGCGGCTGAAAGATAGCGTTCCATTAGGATCTTTGATTCTTCATCCACACCGCAGGATTTGAAAATGGAAATCATCCTGACCACTTTATCAGGAGAATCAGCTGCGAGTAGTTCGAGCATTTCCTTCTGCTGTGATGCGCTTGCAAGTTGCATTGCCCTGCAAAGCAAATATGTTTTTTTATTGGCTACAATATCACCTCCGCTTTGTTTGCCAAATTTTGCCGGATCGCCGAAAGCGTCCAGGTAATCATCCTGGATCTGGAATGCAAGACCAAGATTCCTGCCAAATGCCGCGATATGCTGTTGATTGCCTTCGCCTGCTCCACCCAGCATCGCACCCATTTTCAGGCTCGCTGCCAATAGGACCGATGTCTTCAGTTCAATCATCTGAAGGTAATCTGCCAGGGATACTTCCGGAGTTCTCTCGAAATCCATATCCAGCTGCTGGCCTTCACAAACGGCTTTAGCAGTACTATTGAATAGTTGAATGATCTTGTGAATATTGGACTGTGGAACCTTATTGATATAATCGTAAGCCACCACCAGCATCACGTCTCCTGCGAGCAGCGCATTGGAATGTCCAAATTTTTCATGCAATGTCGGCATGCCCCTGCGCAAGGGTGCTTTGTCCATGATGTCATCATGTATTAGCGTAAAATTGTGGAACAGTTCAATCGCCGTGGCGACATCCCATGTGTGCGGCTTGATTTCATCGAACAATTCATTGCCCATAAGACACATCACCGGGCGCACTCTTTTGCCTCCTAAACCCAGGAAATACTCCGCAGGCTGGTACAGACTCTCCGGCTTCTGTGGAAAATGTGACGTGTTGAAACGATTCAGAAACTCCCTGGATAGTTCTTCAAAATCCTGCATAAAGTTTTTTGGATTGGAATACCTGAGCTACCTGTACTTCCTTTTCTTTGATTTTTGTTTTTCCCCGGCGGGATAAGTTTTTTTTCGTTCTTTTCCTGATTCTGCGAGGCCAGCTGCGATTACCCATTCATAGTCAAGCTGCCGCTTGCCCAGGTTAGCAGAGACGACTTTGATCGTAATCTTGTCGCCCATACGAAATTGTCTGCCGCTACGGCGGCCAACAAGGGAATAATCTCCTTCGACCAACCTGAAGTCGTCATAATCCAATAAACTGTTCAACCCGACCAGTCCCTCGCATTTGTGCTCGATGGTTTCCACCCAAAATCCAAATGAAGCCACGCCGCTGATGACGCCTTCAAACTCATCGCCGATGAAACCCTGCATGTATTCTACTTGTTTATATTTGTTGGCGGCTCGTTCACTATCCATGGCAGCCCTTTCTCTTTCGCTGGAATGTTTGCATTTGGCTTCCAGTTTTTTGTCCGGTTCAACGCGTTCCTCCAGGCAGGCTTCAAGGATCCGGTGCACCAAAACATCCGGATAGCGCCTGATCGGAGAGGTAAAATGACAGTAATGCTCAAACCCGAGTCCATAATGGCCGATATTCTCTGTGGTATAAACGGCCTTGGCCATCGTACGGATGCCTAATTGTTCGAGCACATGTTGCTCCGGCCGCCCACGCACATCCGCCAGCATCTGGTTGAAAGAAGTCGAAATCGCTTCGGGCGTTCTGGTATCAAACTGATGGCCATATTTTTTTGCAAACTCAATAAACGGAAGCAGTTTTTCTTTGTCGGGAGTGTCATGGACCCGGTAAGGAAACGGGACCGGTTTCTTGTTCACCTTTATCTTACCGACATATTCGGCTACCGTTCGGTTAGCCAGCAACATGAACTCTTCAACCAATTGGTGTGACTCCTTGCTTTCCTTCACGACAATGCCAATGGGCTTGCTTTTTTCGTCGAGCTTAAACCTCACTTCAGTAGAAGAAAAATTAATGGCGCCTTTCTTGAATCGTTGTTTCCGGAAACGCTGGGCAATAGAATTCAAAATAAGTATTTCATCCTGGTGCAATCCCGCCTCTTTTTCAATGATTTCCTGCACCTCTTCATAAGTATACCGGTGATCGGAGTGTATAACGGTCTTGCCCAGCCAGAAATGTTTCACTTCCGCTTTGGGTGTAATCTGGAAAATAGCGGAAAAGGTCAACTTGTCTTCATGAGGCCGCAGCGAGCACAATTCATTGGATATCCTCTCCGGCAACATGGGGTTTACCCGGTCAGGCAAATAAACCGAAGTAGCCCTTTCATATGCTTCCTGGTCCAATGCGGTCTCCGGTTCCACATAATGACTTACATCAGCGATATGCACACCTATTTCGTAGTGGCCACTCGAAAGAACCCTAAACGAAATCGCGTCGTCAAAATCCTTGGCATCCGCCGGGTCTATCGTAAAAGTCAAAAGGCTTCTTATATCTTTCCTTAACTCGATTTCTTTCGAAGTAATGAGATCCGGCAGGCGTTCGGAAGCTTCGATGGCCGCGTCGGGAAAAATAAGCGGGAATCCATTCTCGGCGAGGATCTCTTTCATAGCCCGGTCATTTTCGCTCTCGTTGTCCATCACTTCGATCACAACCCCTTTGGGTTTTTTGTTTTTCTCCCATTCCACGATCCTGACAACGACCCTGCTCTTGTCCTTCGCATCCTTAAGCTGGTTAAGCGGAACAAAAATATCAGGCATTGGCTTATTTGTTTCCGGGATGAAGAAAGCAAAGGATTCGCTCAATTCGATATGACCCAAAAATTCATTCTGCTTTCTTGTGATCACTTCTATAACTTCACCCTGCATTCTTCGGCTCTTGGCCGAACTGTTCAGGATTTTGACCAGGACCGTATCGCCATGCAACGCCGTGTTGAAATCCGAAGGCCGCACCAGGATATCCTGCTCGAGGTCCTCAATGACCACAAAACCCATGCCCGAGCGGGTTATTTCCAATTTCCCTTTATAGGTTTGGCCGGATCCGCTTTTTCTCTTTTCCTTCTTCTTGACCGTATGTTTATGTCCCATTATATTTTATTATTGGTAATTAAAATCTCTGATGAATGTAACAATTAAATCAGTAAATCGTTGCTCTTCATGGAACAAAAACCCAGGCTCTATTGGAATCACAAAGAAAGGGAGGTCCTTCATTTCATGCTGGAATTTTAACAGCCTCACCGCGTCTTTTTCAGTAGTCAATAATATCTTTTGCCTGGCCGCTATATTGTTAAACTTTCGAATCATATTCTTCAGATCATCGATGGAAAAAATATGGTGGTCACCGTAGTCAATTTCATAATAGGCCTGTGAATTTTCGTCGAGGAATTTTTTTAGCGGCGCGGGATTGGCAATACCCGTGACCAGCAATACCTCAATAGTCTCATTGATTTGAAAAGGCTCCTTGGTAATGATATGATAGGGAATTCCATACCGGATGTATGAAAAAAAAATCTGCTGGTTTTCCAACGGCTTAATTTCCCGGATGGTATCGTTCCGCTCTTTCAGGGAGAAATCCTTTTCACATTTGGTCACGATGATGACCTGCGCCCTTCGGTAACTTTTTTTCTGGTCCCGCAGATCGCCTGTAGGAAGGAACCAGTCGCGTGTAAATAAGTTATTATAATCCGTGAGCAGAATATTCAATCCTGCGCTGACCGACCGGTGCTGGAAAGCATCATCGAGGATAATCGCCTGGGTTCCCGGGCGGTCTTGCAACAGTTGTGGCACAGCCTCCACGCGCTCCTCCCCCACGGCTATCGCTACATCGGGAAATTTGCTGTGAAACTGCATGGGCTCATCCCCAATATCCAACGCGGTGGTCTCGTCATCTGCCAGAGCATAGCCTTTGGTCTTCCGCATATAACCACGGCTTAATACCGCAACCTGAAAACGGCCTTTTAATTTTTTTATCAGGAATTCTACCATCGGTGATTTCCCCGTTCCGCCGGCTGCGAGGTTACCCACGCAAATGATCGGGAGGTTAAAAGAGGCGGTGGTGAATATTTTCCTGTCAAAACACCAGTTTCGGACGAAGATGATCAAGGCATAAATGAAGGAAAAGGGTAATAAAAGAATGCGCAGGGTTTTTAAAAAGAGAAAATTAAACTTCATAAATGCTTTGATATAAAGCGAGTTGACAAAGGTACGGCAATTGGATGGGAGGCGGGAAGATCATTTTTTCCCTGGGTCAACATCATTCGGGAAGTTCTTTTTTACGACCCCGGCAAGAAGGCGCGCCTGTTCGACGATAAACGCTTTCCCTGGATTTTTGCAGAAAGGTATTGACGCGATCTTCGGAATAGATGTCCATTGCACAATTTCATCTTCATAGTCCAGGTACTGGTCATTAAAAATCCAACCCATCACCGGGATCTCCGCCGACTGGAAGCACTTTGCGGTCAGCAGGGAATGATTAATGCTTCCCAGGTAGTTTCTGCTGACGATCACCACTTTCGCATTCCATTTCCTGAGCAGGTCGAGCACAAATTCATCGTCGTTCAGCGGAACCATCAGTCCTCCCGCACCTTCTATCACCAGGAAATTGTTCGCACGCGGGAATGACGCGATTTTCCGATAGCCCCTGAGGATTTCTTCGAGGTCGACACGTTCAGATTCGGCCCTTGCGGCGATATGCGGCGAAGCGGGCATACGAAACCGGTATATTTCCGGATGAATGATGCTTGTGGCATTGGTGACCATCCTGAAGATCCATTC
>DATHGW010000309.1:0-3315 GCA_035317445.1 Puia sp. | reverse complement strand
GAATCTATTCAGGCAAAAAAAATATCCTCTGCCCTTTCGTGGTGGAACCCGTCGATGAAACCTATTTTTTTGACAAGATGCTCGGGGGAGCCAATGAAAAATCCGGTTACGTATACAGACTGGTTGATAAAGAACATTTGCCGGCGATGTTTTCCCTGAGTTTTAATGATAAGGCCACCGCACTGACTAAACGGGTGCCCTTATCAAAACTCACCCGGAAACTGATCAACCGCATGCCGCAGGTGGATTTTGCGGCGGATCATTTTTCAGAAACCAGTCCGGGCCTGTTCAGTTTTGTCATCCCCCTGTATAATCTTGAAGATGTACCCGGGGAACTGACCCTCTTTATCAGCAGAAAGAAATACAGTTCCAAGGAAGAAGCCGTCAAAGGATTTGATGACAACCTGATTGACGTGCTCAGCTATGCCGCCGATCAAAGCAAGTATGGAGATTATATTATTTCCGGCACGGAACCCGAAACGGTCAATACGATCGTAGAAATACCGGACGATGCAAAAACGGCACTGGAAAATGCGTTGGGCGCTGGCTGGGTTGCCGAACTCGCCAAACGAATGACCATTTATCCTTTCCGGAAAATTGATATCAAGTCTGTGCAGTATGCGGAGATCTATTGCAGGGATTATCAAAAGCCCGATCCCGGAATGGAAAACGACCCCGCAAACAGTAAATATTATTTCAATCTTCCGCTGGATACCGATATCGTTGGAAACTGGATCAGCGCGACCCACTTTGAAAATTTGCAGGATGCCATGAAGGAATTTGCCTTCTTCAACATGCTGGTGAACTATCCGGGAAATTATTATGCCGAATGTGCCTGTACCGGACATTTCGATCAGGTACAGATTGTCCATAGTTTCTCTTTCAAAATTTTCATGCGTGAGGTGCTGGCTCAAAGCACCGATATTTTCGCAACCATCGAAGATGCCTGGGGGCCAAAGGGGATTGAGCGATTTATTTGTGCAGCCGAGGGAGAAAAGGCGTTTTGGACCTATCAGCGCAACAAAGAATGCTATTCTTTTTATGTAACCTGCGGATCCGGAAGCTTAAAACATCCCTGCACTTATGATACAGAAGAGATCAGGAAAGATTCGATGAATAAATTATATGAGGCCGCAAAAAATGTTGCAGCTAAATCTTCCTGGTTCTTTAATTCGGGGAACGGAGAATTATCTGACGGTGAAGGAAAGCCCTTTGCCAGGATTGCCATCGATAAGGTTCCCCGTCAGGATCGCTGCGATCTTTTTGTTACCATCGCGGGATTACTCAGCAATAAAACAGGCAACACAGTGTATAATCCGGACAGTGGGTTTTTGCAGTTAACCCTGTCTCCAAATATTATTATTGTTTCCACTGAAAAAAAACCGGGGCTCTCCAATGATCACGCTGGTCAATGGATCAAAGAATGGGAGAACCTGTTATATACGTGGGCCTTCTATTTCCCGATCGTAAAAACAAAACTTAAAACAAACAAGGGCGAGCCCGAATTATTCAAGTACTGTGTTGAGATTAAATTTCCCGGATTTGATGAACGATCAGTAAGGGAGGGAAAGAACCTATGCCAGATTGCCTGGGCATCCACCTGTTGTTATTCCAGTTGTGACCAGGCCTTAGCCGCCTGGCAGGAAGCCTGGAAAACGCTGGCAGACAAAAACAATTACCGCCCCGTCTATGATTGCCAGGAGAAAACCTTTGGCATTGCCCTGCACCCTTTTCATCCATCACAGACTGGCAATAATCAAAACCCCGCGGCCTCCGACATCATCGCGATCAATCCACAGTGTTACCCAAACTGGAAGGAAGATTGCCAGGCGGTGGAACGCGCAATCAGGTGGATCAATATCCAGGGACTACATCTTATTGAACATATTTTACTTCGCCCCTTCAAACCAGAAGACTGCCGCTGCCGGCTTAAGCAGGCTGCCTGTGGAACAGACTGCGTTTTCCCAAACTGGGTGCAGGAAGATACAGAGTGTGCAGGAAAAGAAGTGCAGGTTTGTTTTAAACCCGGTACAGATCCCTATTCCTTTATTGCTACGATATTTCTCCCTGCCTGGAGTAAAAGATTCAGAGATGAAAAAGAAAGATTATTATTTGAGAGACTATTGTATCGCGAAGCGCCGGCGCATGTGCTACTCAGAATTATCTGGCTTCGACCTTTCGATTTTTGTCGTCTGGAATCGGTGATGTTCGATTGGCAGAAATGGATAGCCGGTTTCCCTTTATGCAATATGGACTTTTCACTTTGCAATCTGATTGACCTGCTGTTCAACCGCTATTATGACTGTCTGCCGGACTGCACAGACTGCCTGCCATGTAAAGATACGCAGCCTGTGAAACCGGGATGCTGGGATCCGAAAGACAGCATTCTGCGCCCGCTGGCATTTATTGATCAGATCAATGCGCTCTATTGTTTTGAAGACTATTGCGGAAGAAAGGAAAAACCTCAAGAACCACCGAAAGAACCACCAAAGGAAGAACCGAAAGATGATCCTAAAGAAAAGCCAAAGGGAGATCCCAAGGAAAAGCCAAAGGAAGAACCGAAGCCTCGACGGCGGAAGAAACCGGAGAGCCCGATTGATCGTGTCAGCCATCTGGCCGGAGATAAGGCGAAAAAGAAAAAAAAGAAAGATAAATAGCATGAAACATCTGGTGAGAAAACAAGTGATTGAAGTGTCCCTGGATGCAGGGCAGGATGCGTTTTCGATCCAACAGCAAATCAGGGATTATTATGATCATCAGATCATGCCCGTGCTCGAAAAGGTTTTTGATGAACTATCCACAGACGGGGAGATCATCGAAATGGATAAGCTGGAGATTGACCTGGGCGATCTGGGATGGAAAAACAATCGCTTCATCCTCGATACAGACTCCATCCACCGGATCGTGAAACAATCATTCCTCAACGCATTTTCTTCCCGCCATCGCGCGCATCCGGATACCATTGTCCTCCACCGGACCCCGGAAGAAAACGCCTGCAGGCAATGGTTATATTATATGGAATGGGGCATACTGCCCTGGGCCATTCAATCGACAGATACAAAATGGTTTGATCAGGTGCTGCATCAACTCGCGATTGACTTTGGCCTTATTCAGCAAACCAAAAAGCTGATCACAGAGAATTACTGGTTTTTAGCCAGGCTGGTTCATGAGCATTCCGAATTTTTTTTACAACAACTGATTGAAGTGATGACGGCCAGGAAGCATCCGAATCTGATCAGCCAGGTAAATGAACTGCTGAAACCCTCCGGCGCAGAGGCCGGTGAACCAGCACTCAGAAAAAAACAAATTTGGGAG